>JAKUUI010000059.1 GCA_022448485.1 SAR324 cluster bacterium | reverse complement strand
TTTATAATCGGAATAGGAAGCAGATAGTATAGATTATAAATCATTGTTGCTAACTCTATTGTAGTATCTTTAAGTTTAGTTTTATAACTATCCATTCCGACACCAGGAAAAATTGGCACACCCACTTGAATGAACATACCACTAACACCATCTGATTCAACTGCCGATCCATCATACCAAT
Organism: SAR324 cluster bacterium; assembly: GCA_022448485.1. GTDB lineage: Bacteria > SAR324 > SAR324 > SAR324 > NAC60-12 > Arctic96AD-7. The sequence continues at coordinate 12,272 of JAKUUI010000059.1, read as the reverse complement.
TACCAGAAAAAGAATGTGAGAATGGGATCCCTGCGCTAAAGTTTATAAGTGCAAATGCCTGAGTGCTGGAAAAAATCAGACTAGTTGCTGCAAATGCAGTTAAAATAATTTTACGTTTCATGACAACTCCTAATTAGAGGTTTAATTTTCAGACGAGTCAGAGTCTTTGGGAGCACTCTGCCAGTCTTCAAACTTGCCGAGAGGCCTGGTAAATGTGAACTGAAAAGGTTCAACCACCAGGGCGTCCCAGGTGTCTCCGGTACTTCCGGAGGTCAGGGCAAATGGTAAGGCCACGACGAAAAAGGCGGTTCCAACTACTATCAGTCCTAATCCAAGTACTCGAATTGGGACATCAATTACCATTGCAAATGCTTCCGGGCGCTCTTCAGGAAGTGCCCCTGAAACATGCCCTGCTGATAATGCAAGAAACAGGCAAGCAATGGTGATGACTTTAAGAGAATTTGCACTGTTCATGATCACTACTATAGAAAAATATTTAGGAAGTCAAAGTTTAAATTCACCAATGACCGGCGCATGATCAGAAGGTCGATCCTGTTGTCGTGCTTCTGTATCGATTATGCATGCTTGACAGGAGGATGTCAAAACAGTATTTGCCAGAATAAAGTCGATACGCATTCCTTCACCACGTTCAAAACCCTGGGTTCTAAAATCCCACCATGAGAATTGCCCGGACCGTGGATCAAATTTGCGAAAAAGGTCACACAAGCCAAAATCCGTAAGTTTTGCCAGAAGTGCGTGTTCTTCCGGATGAAAGCTCACTTTGTTTTGCATAGCCTCAGGATTTGAGACATCTTCTGCTTTTGGAGCAATATTGAAATCACCCATTATCGCCAATGGGCTGTCAGAAAAATTTTCTGCCAGTATTTCCTGAATCAATTCTTCAATAAAAGTCAGCTTGTATTTAAATTTATCCGATTCAGTGGTTTGTCCTTGAGGTATATACACATTGACCAGCCGCACTCCGGAAACTGTTGCTGCAATCAAACGGGCATTATCCTGATCGTAGCAGTTGTGAAAACCCAACTGAACATCCTTGATGGGATGTTTGGATAAAATAGCCACTCCGTTATAGGATTTTTGTCCGTAGCAGACGGATTCATATCCGGCTTGCCGGAGTTCCCAGGCTGGAAACTGTGCGTCTTCAACTTTTGTTTCCTGGAGACAGACAACATCCGGATTTTGCTCCTCAAGCCACTCTAAAAGTAAAGGCAGGCGCGTCCGGATAGAATTCACGTTCCAGGTTGCAGCCTTCCACAAATCCCGGAAGGTTGAATTTTCAAGATAAATACGGTCATCCGGCAGTAAACAGGCACTGTTGCTGTAAGGAACGTTTTCCGCTTCTGCTGGGATTCCGTTCCAGTTCCGCTCAATGCGGACGTTGCCTCCGCGCCAATAACGGTATATCGCCTCAATTAAATTTTCAGGAGTTTTGCTGGCCTGTCGAAGCTCTGAAAATGGAACACCATCATTACGAAGTTTTTTCCTGATTTTATCAGGAATCAAGGTTTCGAAATCCTTTCGAGAACCCATTACTCCTGGGCAAGAGACTGGAGAAGAATTGCATTCTCCTGAATTTGCAGGCGGCGTTTTTTTAGATTCTTCTTGTTTGGACGGCTATTTGCGTGTCTTTTTGTTGCAGTTTTTTGTTTGGGAGACATTTTGTGTTCTTGTAACTTGAGATTAAATCATCTTGTTCTGATAGAAAGGAATCGGTATGGTTTAAGTATTGTACCTTTAAATATAGCAAAATATTTAAAATATTGCGAGCTAAATTTGACATTCTTGTAATATGTTGTCATTTCACCTCAGCCGGGAATCCGGGAACTTGTAAGCAACTTGAAATAATATGTTCCTGCTTTTGCAGGAATGACAAACCAGTTTGGTATTTTGATTTGTTGAGATACCATCAAATTAAATATAAGAAAATCTTCCTCCTTAAGGGAAAGAGATGAGTAGCAGAAAACAAAAAAAGAAAACTCCCGAAAAACAACTTGGGCCGCAAATTCAGAAATTAATGGAAATGCCCGTTACCGCTCGACTGGTTTTGGGAGAATGTAAGCTGGAAATTGAAGAAATACTCAAACTTGGGCAAGGCTCCATGCTGGAACTGGATACGCCTGTTAAAAAAAATTTGAAACTTTATATTAATGATGAAGAGATTGCAAAAGCTAAATCTGTGATTGTAGGTCAACAATTTGGTGCACAAATAACTGAGATTTCTTCAACAAAAGATCGGCTCAAAGATCTGACTGATCTGGAATAAAGGTGATGCTTCAGTGAAATTTCTTTTGATCCAATTGCGAAGGATTGGTGATGTTTTAATGACAACTCCTTCGATCAGGCTGTTACGTGAGTCTTTTCCTGAGGCACATCTTGCATTTCTGACAGAGTCACCTTCTGATCAGGTTTTGAGGGAGAATCCGTATTTGGACGAAATCCTGCTTTTCCGGAAAGGTGAAACTCTCTGGAAAACACAAAGTTTTTTCCGGATGATCCGCCAGCAGCAGTTTGACACAGTGCTTGATTTTTTCGGAAATCCACGCAGTGCTTTGATGACCCGTTTTTCTGGTGCACCCATCCGGATAGGTTTTAGTTTTCGTGGAAGGAGCTGGGCCTACACCCATCCAGTCAAGATTTCTGAAAAGGTGACATACGCAGCAGAACACAAGTCTCAATTGTTGAAACCACTTGGAATTTCGGCAAAAGATTTTAGGCTGGATTTTTTCACAGGAGAAAAAGATCAAAATTATGCAGCCGATCTTTTTGAAAAAATGGGGCTGCTAGAAACTGATTTTGTTGTTTCTTTGTCTCCAGTTTCCCGTCAGCCCTACAAAGTGTGGTCTTTAGAAAGATTTGCTGAGATTGCCGACTGGCTGGTGGAAAGATACAAAGCAAAGATATTATTCCTGTTTGGACCGGGAGAAGTGCATTTTATTGATTCGGTGAGGAAAGCAATGACCCACCCGGCTCTTCCGGATTATGATATTCCAACACTGTCTGAAACTCTTGCCATTTTGAACAAAGTAGATTTGCATCTGGGCAACGATAATGGGCCAAGGCATTTTGCAGTTGCCGGCGGAACTCCGACGCTGACTGTTTTTGGCAGACCGTGGGCCGCAAACTGGACGCCTCCCCGACAAACTCTGCACCGTGCTCTGGAATTTGATCCGGGCTGTAAAAATAAATGCATGTATCCAAAATGTAATTTGGAATGTCTTCTTGGTGTAACGGTTGAAGCAGTTCAGAGTGAATTAGAGGATATGATAAAAGCTATTCAGTTAAAGGAATTTTAATGGTTTTCTTGTTTGAAACAGTGAAGTTGCTGGAGCGGCAGCTAAAAGAAGTTGAACAGTGGCACGAAGAGTTGCCACAGGATGATTCTTCTGAATCAGCAGATTTTCCATCTTTGGTCTCTACGCAGCACCAGGTCAATTTTGAGTTATGGCACCAGGAAGATCTGGCGCGCGACCCGGATGTTTCTGACTCAAAGATCGCGGGAGTTAAGCGCGCGATTGATGTTTTGAATCAGCGGAGGAATGACCTGATTGAGCAGTTGGACCAGTTTTTGGTAAATGTACTGAGTAGAGAAAATGTAAATACTACCGATCAGACGGAACTGAACAGTGAAACTCCAGGGAGCATGATTGACCGTCTCTCCATCAATGCTCTTAAAATTTATCACATGAATGAGGAAATTCAGCGAGAAGATGCTGCAGAAAGTCATCGAAAAAAATGCTTTGGAAAACTCTCCGTTCTACAAGAGCAAAGAGAGGATTTGAGGCAATGCCTGGACAAATTGCTGGTTGACTTGAGTACCGGAAAAAAGCGACTCAAAGTTTATCAGCAAATGAAAATGTATAACGATGAAAGTTTGAATCCCGTGCTTTACTGGAAAGGCGAATCAGAGTGAACAGGCGATGAAATGGGCTTAAAGGGAATTTTTCTTGCTATCTTGATTGTTTGTGCAGTCTATTTATGGAGGAGATATCGCAAAAAGTCAGAGGGCAAATCGTCTAGATGGGTGGATTGGGTGCTTGTTGTAGTTGCGGTTTATTATGTAATATCAGCCATGGTGATGTTGTTTGGCTCCAGTTAAGGAAGGCCGAGCTCAGATTGCCCGGAACGCTTAGTTTTTTGCAGATCCGGCAATGGACGGCTGAATGAATTTGATTAAGTGTGGAAGAAAAATGGGACTAGTATTAGTTGGAATGCTCTTCGCCTCTATAGTTCTTTTGGGACTGTGGGAGAGGCACAGGTCAAAAAAACGCTTCCTGGAAGCTTCGCAGAAACTCAAAGAATTGAGCTCAGAGCTTCAATCAGGGGCTAGTGATGAGTAATTTTGGCGAACACAAAAAATACTAGACAACCATTTGACCGCCTTGCTGCATGGCTTGTTCCACCAAAATTGCCACAGCTTTAGGGCGAGAGAGATTCTTGGCAGTGGCATAGCTGTCCAACTGCTTTAAAACTGACTCCGGAAGTCCTAATAGAATTTTTTTGACAGGTTCGTTATATTCCTTTTTTCTTCCTGCCCCCTCTCGGAAGCCTCCTCTTGCCATAATAACCTTCTCAAATTTTACTGATAAATAAACATTCAAGAAACTACTTGTTCTGCCGATACTATTAGTACATCTTTCAAGATGCGTGCAAGAGTTTGTTGAAATAGTTTTTAGAACTGTTTTAATCACTAATTTTAACCAATTAAATCCGGGAGAACCAGATGAATTCAAATAAAAAAGTGCTTTACCCTTTTCGTCAAATAGCCATTCGCACACGCTGTTTGCACCGCTTAAATCCTCAGGAGCTGATGATCCGCAGGGGTCTCTGAATTTCGTTCAGATAAACGGGAGGAAAGGTCCTCCCGTTTTCCCGGCCACTCTCTTTAGAAAGTTGTTATTTTTTCCTTCCTTTTAAATTATTTTCTATTAGTTTTTTGTACTTAGGGCTTTCAGAAAAATAATATTATTCAATAATATCATTTAAGTAATTATTCGATTCAGGATGTCATGTGCAAGGATCTACCCTGAAACCGTACAAAAGTCGTGTATAACCGTTGGTTGAATTCATCATCCTGTGAGTTATCTTCACAGGGGTGTGGAACCGCTTTCGATTCTTCTCCATTGTTGTTCCGCGTGAAACGCTGCGGAGACCAGGAATCCAGAGGTGTTGTTCCCAGTATTATTCTATGCCCAGTCGGGGATCTGAATCCCGGATCAAGTCCGTGATGACAAAAGAAAGAAATTTTTCGGGAAGCCCTACTTAAAAGCTAATTTTCTTCAGGATCAGTTCAGAGGCTTTGCGTCCCTTGGAAAAATGTGGAATGATAGAATGTAGCTGTTGTTCATAACCTGTTTAGGGAAATAAGACCGCATCATGTATAAAATTCTCATTACAGGTTCAATTCACGAAACGGGTCTGGAAATCCTGCGTAAAGAAAAAGATATTGAGATTCAATATGCTCCAGATCTGGCTTTGGCTGAAATTTTCAAAATTATAGCACCATTTCATTGTATTCTTACTCGCTCGGAAACGCCAATTTCCAGAGAGTTGATTGAAAAAGCACCAAACTTGAAAGTTATCGCTCGTGCAGCAGTCGGGATTGGAAATATTGATGTAAATTATGCAACAGAAAAAGGAATTCTTGTCATCAATACACCTGGCAAAAACACAAATTCTGCAGCAGAACTGACCGTAGGACTGCTTATTTCATCGATTAGAAAAATTATTCCTGCTCACAGTCACATGTGCGATCTCAAGTGGAACCGTCACGCTTTTACTGGTACGGAACTTCATGGAAAAACTATTGGAATAATTGGTCTTGGTAATGTCGGGCATCGTGTTGCCCGTTACGCAAATGCTTTTGAAATGGAAGTGCTGGCTTATGATCCTTATATTGCCGAAGAGGTGTTTGAGCGCCATCATGCTAAAAAGTGTACGTGGGACGAGCTGATATCTTCAGCGGATGTAATCTCGCTTCATGTGCCTAAAACCGAGGAAACAACAGGAATGATCGGCCCTGAGGAATTCAGTAAGATGAAGTTCGGAGTGGTTATTTTGAATACAGCACGAGGAGGAGTAATTCAGGAGAAACCGTTGCTGGAAGGATTAAAATCCGGCAAGGTTGCCGCTGCCGGAATTGATACCTGGGAAGTGGAGCCGCCAAAAGAGAATCCTTTTCGGAATCTGCCTCAAGTGGTGATGTCTCCCCATGTTGGGGCCTCCACAACAGAGGCTCAAAAAAGAATTGCGGAATCCATTGCGATCCAGGTTCCCCGGGCCCTCCGTGGAGAAGTAGTAGACTATCCGGTGAATATGCCAAGTGTGCAGGTTTTAGGCAGCGGTCCTGTGTCGTCTTATGCCTCGCTTGCAGAAAAATTGGGGGTTTTTTCTTCACAATATGTTGCATTTAACCCAACTCATTTAGAAATCAGCTACCGCGGTAAATTAGCCAGGCATGATGGTACTCTCTTGAGACTTTGTTTTCTAAAGGGCTTGCTGCAGAGCAGACATGATTATGTGAGTTATGTCAATGCTAATCAGCAGGCGGAAAATGCGGGTCTTCATATCGAAGAAAAAGATGATCCGGGTAGTACTGATTACGAAAGTGCTCTCAACTGCATTCTTTCCACATCAGGCCATCAGTTTTCCATAGGAGGAGTTGTTTTCAGCGGCCCGCATCCAAGAATCACATTGATCGATGGTTTTGTCTGTGAATTTGAAGCGGAGGGAACAATTTTGGCGACAACCAACCAGGATCGTCCGGGAATGGTCGGAGTTTTGGGAACCTGTTTGGGAAAAAATAGCGTCAATATAGACCAGTTTCAACTGTCAAGAAATACTCCTGGCGGTGAGGCTTTGTCCTTGATTCGCGTTGATGATGACTTACTGGACTCAGTGCTGGAAGAAATCCGTAACATGGAAGGTATCACTTCCGTTTGTAAAATTATATTGTAATTGGAACAGGCCACCTTTTAAAACCATGCTATACCTGCAAATAATTTGAGTTGAAAAAATAAAATGCGCTATCTCAAGCCTTTGATGAAACAAAATTTTTTGGAATATGCATCCTATGTGATTAGGGATCGTGCAATACCAGATATTGAAGATGGTCTGAAACCTGTGCAGCGCCGTATTCTGCATACAATGAAGGAGATAGATGATGGCAAATTCTGCAAGGTTGCAAATATAGTGGGTGATACAATGAAGCTGCATCCGCACGGTGATGCATCCATAGGTTCTGCACTGGTTGTCATGGCCAACAAAGAATATTTTATTGACAAACAGGGAAATTTTGGAAATGCACTAACCGGCGATCCAGCCTCTGCTCCACGATACATAGAAGCACGCCTTACTCCACTGGCAAAAGAAACCCTTTTTAATTCGGAGTTGACTGAATATACGGACAGTTATGATGGAAGAAATAAGGAACCGGTCGTGCTGCCCTGCAAGCTCCCGGTTTCCCTGCTGTTTGGTGCGGAAGGTATTGCAGTAGGAATGTCAACTCGAATTTTGCCACATAATTTCAATGAAGTTATTGATGCACAAATTGCTTTTCTGAAAAACCAGCCCTTTAAGCTGCTACCGGATTTTCTTAGTGGAGGCATACTGGATGTCGGACAATATGAAGAGGGAAACGGCAAGGTACTGGTTCGTGCCCGGATCGATGTTACTGATGACAAAATCTTAACTGTACGGGAATTACCTTTTGGCGTGACGACCGAATCCCTGATTCAGTCTGTTCAGGATGCAGCAAACAAGGGGAAACTCAAGTTATCTTCAATTGATGATTTTACTGCAGAATCTGTTGAAATTGAATTAAAAGCAGCAAGAGGAATGGATGCAGAAAAACTGCTGAAACTACTCTATGCATTTACACAATGTCAAGTATCCATTTCGGTCAATCTGCTGCTAATTCAGGCAAACCAGCCGGTGCAGCTGACTGTCAGCGAAGTTTTGCGGCACAGTACTTTGCGGCTCAAAGATTTACTCAAGCAGGAACTACTTCTGTCACTAGAGCAAACCAGAAGAAAATGGCACATGCGCAGGATGGAAATGTATTTTATTGGTGAAAAAATATATCAAAAACTGGAAGCTTGTGATTCTTATGAAGAAGCCCTGGATGTTGTTAGAAAAGCAGTGCTCCACATTGAGTCAGTCCTGCCTTTTCCGGTTGAGCAGGATGATATCGAAAAATTGCTGACGCTGCAGATTAAACGTATTTCTCGCTATGATCAGAAAGAAAGTCAGAAGGAACTGGATAAACTGAAAGTAACAATCGGTTCTCTTAATAAGTCCCTTAAGGACATTACCCGCTACACAATTTCATATCTTGACAAAATCAAGGATAAATATGGAGAGGATTTTCCCCGCCGTACCAAAGTCCAGAGCTTTGATGAAATCCGTGTTCAAGATGTGGCAGAAAAACAAAAAGTGGGCTGGGACCGCAAAGAAGGTTTTTTGGGACTCAATGTCAAGTCTGGCAGTACCTCGTTTTATTGCTCTGCATATGACAAAATTGTGGTTATCCGCAAGGACGGATCCTATCAGGTTATCCGTGTTCCGGAAAAACAGTTTGTTGGAAAGGATGCCATCAGCGTAGAGAAATTGAACCAGGAGACAGTTCACAATGTGATTTACTGGGAAGGAGCAAGCAAGGTTTGTTATGCAAAACGTTTTCGGGTGGAAAAATTTATCCTTGACCGGGAATACAATTTGTTTCCCAAGAAAAAGGGTGCAAAAATTTTGCACTTGAGTCAGGGAGAAGGAATAAGACTGGAAGTTTCCTTTGTGCCGACACCCAGAATTCGAAAATCCAGTGATACATACAATTTAGATGATTTGGGAATTAAAGGGATTCAGGCCAGAGGAAACAAAGTTTCCAGCAAATCGGTGCAGAACGTAAAAGTAACTGCGAGTGAACCGGAAGAAGAGGGTTGGCCCTCTTTGTCTGAAGAATCAGAAAATTTATGAATTGCACATTTTATAGAAATCCCTTAGCATAAAGGGCTAGGATTCAGTTTTAATTAACGAATAGAGCAAATTAATTATGTCGACAAAATGCCAAATTTGTGGAAAAACTCCCGCAAATGGGAATCGGGTCAGTCACGCCAACAATAGAACAAAGCGTCGCTGGATGCCGAATTTACAAACTGTGAGAATCCGCCAGGCAGGCGGTAATCGTAAAAAAAAACGAGTTTGTACTCAGTGTATCCGTAGCGGAAAAACAATCGCTGCTTAAGCCGCCAATTTTTCATTCAGCTGGTGTTTTTTCTGAACACCGGCGGTTTGCTTGCCTCTTAATCTCGCTGGTTTCATGCTTTTAAAAGATTGTTCCCAAATCTTCACTTTGGGGCCGCAGGGCACTTTTAGTGATGAGGCCGCCCAAAAAGTCCGCAATACCGGTGTTGGAGTTACCTACACCAGTACTTTTGTTGAGGCACTTGTCAGGGTGTCGGAAGATCCGGAGTCTGTGGCAGTGGTTCCAGTTGAAAATTCTGTTGCAGGTACAGTGGCCCAGGTTCAGGATTCATTAGTCCGTTATGACCTGTTGATCTTGGGAGAAATCAATTTGCCGATCGAGTATGCTTTGCTGGCCAATGCAGAGTTGGAACAGGTTAAGTTGTATTTTTCTCACCCGCAGGCACTTGAGCAAAGCAGCGGATTTATCTCAAAAAACCTGGGGAAAGCACAAAATCAATTCACCAGGAGCAACGTAGATTCAGGGATTCAGTTTTTGGAAGCCGTTGATTCCGAACCTGAACCTGTTGCGGCTATCGTCCCGCTTTCTTTTGCTGATAGGTATCAGAAATGGAAATGCGCTTCAGCAATACAGGACTATCAAAATAATACCACACGTTTCCTTGTCGTCCGATCACGCCAAGCAAATGAACAGCTGGATTTTTCCCGCAAAAAAACATCACTCTTAGTCGAATTTCAGGAAGATCGTTCTGGTTTACTCTATCACCTGTTGAGTGTTTTCAATCTTTTTCAGATCAATCTTTGCCGATTGGAGTCGCGGCCTGCCAAGGACACTCCCTGGGCATATGTTTTTTACGTAGACTTTTACAACACAGCGGAAACAGAGGCTTGTCTTGATGTTATCCGTGTGTCAAAATTTCGTTACAAAGTAATTGGAAGTTACGATTTAATCAAATGATTGGCATGACAGATGCGTTACTAGAGCAGGATAAAATTTTAACAATTTTCAACAGATTGAGCTTTGTTTAGTTAAAGAGGTAGTCATGTTTGAAATGAAAATAATTTTCCAGAAACTGGTCAGACTTTCGGGAATTACAGCAAGTTGGTGGCTGCTTTGCGGGATTGACAGGAGCCCAAAGGAAATGAAATTTGGGCTTAAGGATCTGCAGACGAAGAACATGCTGCAGTCAATGCCGCCTCTTACAGAAATTCCTTTAAGTTTTTATTTCTTGGCCTTGGCTTTTGTGGGCTCAATTATTGGAGTTATTTTTCTGGTACGTTATCACCACAAAAAGAAAATCCAGGATGGACTAGATCAAATTGCAATAGACCAAGCTCAACTGGCACTGGACTCGGAATTTGAAGCCAGACAAGTAGAAGAAGAGGATAGGGAATTTTTCCCAGAATTATGCAACACGAGCGATCCGGTAGAACTTTTGCCGGTCATTATGTCTTCAGAAAAATTTGAAAAAATAGTTGAGGACTATAAAAAATCTGACAGATTTTCAAAACTGGATTTGGCAAGAATTTTTATGCTGAGGAAAAGTTTGCAGTTCACTTTTAAGAATACTGCGGTTGGCTTTAGCTGTTCACAAATGATTGAACCCGGAACACATTTGGAATGCCAGATTCATCACAAGGGAAAAAATGTAGTTTTCATCACTACCGTTCTGGACTCAAATGAGACTCAGCTGCTGATAAAACCTCCGACTGTAAAACGGCGTCCGGCCAATATGAAACAGTTTTCTGAACTGTACTGCAATATCCGCCGCGGAGAAGATGCAGATTATGAATTCAAGTTTAAAATCATAGGGCAACTAGCAAAGGATCTTAATGCTGTAATTCTGAGACACACCAATAATATTCACAGACTGCACATTCGAGTCTCTGAACGTCTGCCGATGGATTTAGAAATGGACTTTCAGCTGCTGACTGCAGAGCAGTATGAAGCGGAGCAGGAGTTTGATGTAGGTAAGCTGCAGCATCATACACTTTCCGGAAAAATAAAAGACATGAGCGCCGGTGGAATTAAAGTTCAGTTGGGTGAAATGCCGCCTCAGGGAATCAACAAAGGTGATGCTTTTCTTTTTCATCTGCCTTATGCCAGCTTACATGGAAATATAACTGCGACTGTGGTCGATATGGTATCCCACGGTGAACTGAACGATATCCACTGCAAGTTCAGTGAAGTTGACATGCTTACACGCATGAAACTTAATCAGTACCTGCACCGAAAAAAATTAAGTATGGAGGCCGCCTGATCTTAATTATTTCGCAATAAAATATGTTTCGAAAATTCATTTACTGGTTCAGCCTTTTGGCTTTGCTGGTAATTGCCGGGGGTTATGGTTTTTTAAGAACAAAATTACCTCAGCGCTCAGGAGAAATCATACTTCCGGGTCTGAACAATAAGGTTGATGTTGTCTTTGACAAATGGGCGATTCCTCACATTGAGGCGGAAAATGAGCTGGATGCCTATCTAGCTCTGGGTTATCTGCATGCGCAGGATCGGATTTTTCAGATGGAATTGATGATTCGTGTCGCTCAAGGCCGACTTTCTGAAATGTTGGGTGAGGCCATAATTGACGTTGACCGCTATTTCCGCACGCTGGGCATACACCGCTATGCCGAAAAATATGCAGCAGATCATTTCCAGAAAAATCCTCAAAGAGTTCAAAAAGCACTGAAAGCCTATCTCTCCGGCTTGAATGCTTTTGTGGCTTCCGGAGCGACTCCGATCGAATTCACGCTACTTGGAATTCCAAAACGTGAATACAAAATCGATGACTTGGTTTGCATAGCCGCTTACATGTCCTACACATTCACTAATGCAGTCCGGCAGGATCCACTGATTTCTCATATTCATAAAACATTTGGTAGCAGTTACCTTAAGGATCTGGCCATAAACTGGCCGGCAGGGGACACGCAAATTAAAGTTTCAAAAAACCAGTCTAGTGAAGATTTGGAGTTAGCAGCACTCTTTTCAGGAATGGATAATGTGTTGGCCCAGATACCACCTTTTTTCGGCAGCAATTCTTGGGTAGTTTCCGGAT
>JAKUUI010000058.1 GCA_022448485.1 SAR324 cluster bacterium | reverse complement strand
GATCCTTCTTTGTGGCAAATTTGTTACTATTTTATTATCATTTTTTTTATAAATTCGCAGCAGCGCGTAGGAAATCGATTCATCACGGTTTCAAATATTTTGAGGAAAGTCTTCAACTGCTGATCAGTTGTCCGGAGAGTTCCAGGGATTTAAAGTTCGGGGCGCCCACCAGTGACGCATCCACTTGCATATATCGGAATTCCATTTTGCCAATATTTCCCCAAAATGTCCAGACTTCTCCTCTTACCAGTCTCCACAAAAATACAGCACTTGTCTTGACACCTAGGTAGTTTGTGAGTGATACTTACTGTTCCATATTTTTCATATACACCGTTCCCTTGCCTGACTTAGTATGCGTTATCTTTCACTGATTTTATTTGCAGTTTTTCTTGTCTTCAGCATTGATTTTGCAACACAAAATACTGAGATGGTTGTTATGCACTATAGTCTCGACTGGTTAAATTTCAGCTACCAAAGTGAGCGTCCAGTTTTTGTCCCCGTTTTTTTCTCCTTTGCTTTTGGCATAATATTTTGTGTGTTCTATTTCTTCATTTACCATTCAGTTTTACTGAGAAATCTACGCAAACAAAAAAAAGAAATCAAACGTCTCAAAGACTCTGTTGCGACTGAACGGGAGAAACACGGTTCAATGGAGGAGCGTAACAGTGAACTGCAGAAGATTGTTGAGCGGGTTCAAAACGGAGTAGATGGTCAAGCAGATCTGGAATCACAGGAACATCTGGAAGGTGAGACTGCAAAATCTGCTCAGTGAATAACCAAACTATGACCGCATTTTGAAAACAATTTGAAAGGTATTATGAGCAAACTTGGTTTTCTAGTAAACCTTGGCCTTGAAAAGCTGAATTCCGGAATTAGTACGGGCGCAGAATGGCTGACCGGAAACGGCCCTTTGACTGAATCTCGTACTCCGGTAAACGGTTCCGTAATCGCGCAAATTAGAAATGCCAACCATGAAGATTACGAAACGGTTATTTCTCTGGCACAAGAATCATTTCGTGAATGGCGCAAAGTACCAGCACCGCAGCGCGGAGAAATTGTGCGGCAGATCGGAAACGCGGTTCGTGAAGCAAAGGATGATCTAGGTAAACTGGTCTCATGGGAAATGGGGAAAATTTATCAAGAAGGCCTGGGTGAGGTACAGGAAATGATCGATATCTGCGAATTTGCGGTTGGGCTTTCGCGCCAGCTTTACGGTTTCACCATGCACTCAGAACGCCCTGGACACCGCATGTATGACCAATACCACCCTTTAGGAATTGTCGGCATCATTACCGCCTTTAATTTCCCGGTTGCGGTTTGGTCATGGAACGCCATGATCGCTGCCGTTTGCGGAGACGTTTCGATTTGGAAACCCAGTCCGAAAACGCCCCTCTGTTCAGTTGCGCTGCAGCGTATTCTAGGTAAAGTGATACGTGAAAATGGAATGCCGGAAGGAGTGTTTAATTTGCTTATCGGCACTAATGAAGAAATCGCGGAAACTCTGGTCAACGACACTCGAGTACCTCTGATTTCCGCTACCGGATCAACACGCATGGGTAAGCAGGTCGCGACCAAAGTCGCGTCACGACTGGGGCGCAGTATTTTCGAATTGGGCGGAAACAATGCTATTATTGTGACCGAAAGCGCAGATTTAAAGATCGCAATTCCGGGAATCGTTTTTGGCTCAGTCGGAACCTGTGGTCAGCGCTGTACCACCACACGCAGGATCATCATCCACGATTCGATTTACGTTGATGTAAAAAATCAGCTCGTTCAAGCCTACTCCCAGCTTGAAAACCGGGTTGGAGATCCATTGGATTCGGAAACACTGATCGGCCCCATGATTGATGAAGTTGCAGTGAAAAACTTCCAGAATGCCTTAGAAGCAATCCGGGAACAAGGTGGAAGTGTTATTTATGGAGGTGAGATTTTAGAAGGTCATCCATCTGCATTTTATGTACGACCAGCGCTGGCAGAGGTGGATAATCACTGGCCGATTGTACAGGAGGAAACATTTGCTCCATTGCTTTACTTGATCCGCTACCATGATTTTGACGAAGCCCTGCGTTTGCAAAATGATGTTCCTCAAGGTTTGTCATCTGCAGTCTTTACTTGTGATTTACAGCAATCGGAAAAATTTCTTTCTCATGAGGGCTCTGATTGCGGGCTGGCCAACGTCAATATCGGTACTTCAGGAGCAGAAATCGGCGGTGCATTCGGCGGAGAAAAAGACACCGGAGGCGGCCGTGAATCAGGATCAGATGCCTGGAAAGCCTATATGCGACGTCAGACCAATACAATCAACTACTCATCCGATTTGCCGCTAGCGCAGGGTGTGAATTTCGATTTAGGATAGGGATCAAAAAAGAACGGTGCAGAAATCTGACAAAACTACTACGTATTACCGTTTCAATTCCCTTTCCTTAAAACTTGCCTGGGACTGATACTGGGTTTGAAACGAGAATCTCGAAGAATCATGGTGTTTTTTCGTGATTAGAAAATACTCTTTGATGTTTTTCTTTTTTGCTTTGATATCTTGCCTGACTGCTGCCCAAAATTTTCTTACAAAACCAGTCAAAAAAGATTCAACTACCTCAGTCAATTTAGGTCCGGCTGTTTTGCCAGTGTCTGGTATTCGTTTTCAATACTGGATCAATGATTATTTGTCACTTAACGCTGGACTGTCTTACATGCTTGCTACAGGAGACTTTAACGCAGGGGGCAATGTTCACCTGCCCATGGAAACTTTTAATACTTATTTTGGCCCACGTAGAATATTTTTATACCACTTGACTGGAGCTTTGGATTTAGCCGCAGGTGTTGTGCGGGGTTTAAAACTGAAACGTTTTTTGTGGAGGCGGGCATAGGATTTGGGCAATCAAAAACTGATAGTGACAGCACTAAAACAGAGCTGGCTATCTTTCAAATATGATGGTTTTTTTGACTAAGCGTTCAGTAATAATTATTTTAGATTTTGCATAGCAAAGAATACCCTAATTATGAAAAGTATTCACCTCAAAGGTATTGTCCGGGAATCACCCATTCTCATTTTCAAAGTTCCCGATTTTCTCCAGCAGCGTTTTCATGAAATCCAAAGGCATTGGAAAAACAATGGTATTCGTTTTATCAGAAGCAATTTCTGTTAAAGTCTGCAGGTAGCGTAACTGCAAAGACTCCGACTGTTTGGCCAAAGTTTGCGCAGATTCAAGGAGTTTGGCGGAGGCCTGCAGTTCGCCTTCCGCATGGATGACTTTTGCCCGGCGTTCACGTTCTGCTTCGGCTTGACGGGCTATGGCACGCACCATGCTGTCGTCCAGATCAACTTGTTTCATTTCAACATTGGAGACTTTGATACCCCAACCATCAGTTTGTTGATCAAGAATGTCTTGGATATTTGTGCTTAATTTTTCACGCTCCGCCAGCATTTCGTCTAGCTCATGCTGTCCTAGTACAGAACGCAAAGTTGTTTGAGCGAGTTGGCTTGTTGCTTCATAATAATTTTCCACTTGAATGATGGCTTTCTCTGGATCCACAACACGCATATAGACCACCGCATTGACTTTAACGGAAACATTGTCACGTGAAATCACGTCTTGTGTCGGCACATCGAGCACTATGGTCCGGAGATCGACCCGCATCATTTCCTGTATAACCGGAATGATGATAATCAGCCCGGGCCCCTTGACTGCCCAAAACCGACCGAGCATAAAAACAACACCGCGCTCGTAATCTCGCAGGACTTTGAGCATACTGACCAAAACTATAATCAGTAGCACCAGCGGCACTACGAAAGTAAAAGTATCTAAAATCATATTTCCTCCTGAGAATTGAGTGGAGTAACGAGAAGCACCAAACCATCAGTGCCGGTGATTTTCAAAACCTGCTCCGCTTCCACCGGAATAGTAGAACGCGCCTGCCAGATTTCGCCTTGTGTCCTGACTTGCCCTTCGAGATCAAATGATTCCAGAGCAACAGCCTTGGCACCTACAATTGTTTTGGCCCCACTAACCACCGGACGTTTCCGGGCTTGAATAACGGCTCCCAGCACAAAAGCGAAAAAGGCCAAATTCGCTAAACCCAGCACTCCCACTAAAACAGGAGAAAGACCATATCCGGGCGCATCGGTATCCATCAAAATAATGGAGCCGATGACAAAAGCCAAACCGCCTCCAATCCCCAGGATTCCAAAACTGGGTGCAAACGCTTCGGCAATCATCAGGGCCAAACCCAGCAACATCAAGGCTAATCCGGCATAACTTATCGGCAGGATTTGAAAAGCATAAAGGGCGAGCACCAGGGAAACCGTACCCACAATTCCTGGAAGCAAAGAACCTGGTGTGGAAAACTCAAAGATGAGTCCGTAAATTCCGATCAGCATTAAGATATAGGCCACATTAGGATTGGTGATCAAGGCGAGCAACTCATTATGCCAATCAGGCTCAATGCGTTTGACCGTTAATCCTGAAGTTTGAAGAACGTGTTTTTCATGGAGGAGTCGGACTTCACGTCCGTCCAGTTTAGCAAGTAAATCGGGCACATGAGCGGCAATCAAATCAATCACGTTTTGCTGAAGTGCTTCTTCTGCAGAAAGGCTAGCTCCTTTTCGAACAGCCTGAACAGCCCACTCCACATTTCGGCCGCGCAATTGGGCCAAACTCCGGAGATAGGCTTCGGCATCATTGATGATTTTACGCTCCATGGCGGAGCTTCCAGATGAGGATGAGTTGTCTTCAAATGTTTCGAGAGTTTCCGGAGATGGAGTAGCTCCCAGTTGAACAGGAGTAGCGGCTCCCAAATTTGTTCCTGGTGCCATGGCGGCAATGTGGCTGGCGTAAAGGATGTATGTTCCAGCGCTGGCGGCTCTTGCTCCGCTTGGTCCAACATAAGTGACAACTGGAACGGGCGAGGTCATAAGTTGCTGGATGATTTCCCGCATCGATATGTCCAAACCTCCAGGAGTGTCGAGTTGCAAAATCAACAAAGGCGTTTGCTGTTGCGACGCTTGTTTTAGGACACCTTCCACATAACCCACTGTGGCTGGACCGATCGGCCCCTTGACTTCGAGAAGAATGGCTGTTGAGGAAGCAGCGGAGACTGGGATTCCAGACCAAAACAATCCCAATATCCAGACTAAAATCAATAAACGGTTCAGCATGAGAAACTCCTTGAAAACAGAGAGTCTAACCTCAACATACTCCTCATCTACTGGGTTGTAAAGCTATAAAAATGTAAATATGTTGTTAGATCCGGAAATCCTGACTGAAGAATTGATATCCGCAAAAAACAATAAGACTCAGAAACAACTTTGAAATACGGGAGCCTTTGAAAAATAACAGCTGACAGGTCTTTGCTACGCAGAAGTCACACTTAAAATGCAGGTTGTCAGGATTTAAAAAAATAATCCTCTAATTGGTGCAGAGTAAATTCCTGCTCCCGCAGCTTCCACGCCAGAATATCTCCAACAGAAATAACACCATACAACTTCCCTTCTTCAAGCACAGGAAGGTGCCGGATGCGGTTTTGCGACATTATATTTGCCGCTTCGCGGATGGGTGTTTCCAATGGAACTGTGGCAATTGATGAGGTCATTGCTTCAGAAACTTGAACTTTTTCAGGATTCAGCCCCTCTGCTACAACACGGCTCATTAAGTCACGTTCAGTAAAAATACCGGACAGGGTGTCGTTTTTCATCACCATCAAAGCTCCAACTTTATTGTCACGCATTTTTCTGGCTGCCGCGGCTACAATGCAATCGCTTTCAACCTGAATCACCACATTTTCCTTTTTGGCCAAAAGATCTTTCAGCTTGCCAGACAGAACATCACCTGCCGAATCAACACGAGAAGTAGTTTTTTCAGTGGTTTCCATATTTCCTCCTGAGTTGAAATTAATTAATCAACATTGACTAAAGAGTACCTGAAAATTGATCCTGCCAATTATTCAGACTTTGTCCCTCCAACCAGAATCTCTTATTATTGGTCAGAATAGTCAACACCTTTTTCCACTGAACATTCGTGTCTTGATCTAACTGCAGTATACCTTTATGCTAACAATATGGAGACAGACAGTAGACTACCCAAAGTTTACTAAACCAATTTTCCACTTTGCTCTATAGTATTAATCATGAATTCTCCTGATACCGAACCAGTACTGATCGGACTGACAGGCGGCATTGCTTCCGGAAAAAGTACTGTTGTTCAGTATCTCCTACAAGCCGGTTATTCAGTAATAGATGCAGATAAGCTGGGACACAAAGTTTTGGAACCGGGAAATCCTGGATACAATAAAGTGGTGGAAAAATTTGGAAATGAAATTTTAAATCCTGACAGCACCTTAAATAGGCCTGTACTGGGAAGAATTGTTTTTGGAGATCCGGAGAAGCTCAAACAGCTGAATGAAATTTCCCATCCAATTATTGAAGACATGATTCAGAAAGAATTTAAAAAATTAGCCTCAGTCAGCATTGGCGGAGTTGTGTTTTTGGAAGCCGCCTTGTTAATTGAAGCAAATTGGCATAAGGTTTGCCAACTTATTTGGGTTGTAACGCTGGAACCCGCAGTCGCAATTAATAGATTACAGGAACGTGACGGATTGAGCCAAACGGAAGCCCAATCACGCTTCGAGACACAACTTGCCCCGGAAGAACGCTTGACTTACGCGGATGTTGTTTTGCAGAATGAGGGCTCACAGGAGGATCTTTTCTCTCTAACTCAGCAAGCGCTTCAGAAACTAAAACAGTCAAGGTCTGACAACCTTTCTCAGAAACCACTAACCGCAAGCAGAAAAAGTTTTTATGAGTAACCCAATGCACCTTATTCTGGACAGCTATTCCCATCCGGGAATCTCTTTGTTCTGGAAGCGTCATGGACTGCGGATTATGGAGCAGCTGGTACCAAATGAATTTTTCTTTACCACCGGAGATATGCCACTTGAAAAAATTGTTGAGCGCGAAATTTGGTCTGGTTGGAAAAAATTGATTTTGATTGGTTCACCTAGCTCTATTAGACGGGGATTTAACGCAATCATGCAGGCCAGTGACGAATGCCGGAGTACTCTGGAAATTGGATTCTGGCCTCTAGACCTGCAGGAACTCGCTGTTAGCATAAGCCAGTCTGCATCCAACTTAAGGCCAGTTCTACAAGTCTTTAAAGCTGGGCATACTCTTCTTGTTGATGTAATGAAGGTTCAGTTTCTTGCTCCTGAATTGGAAACAAATTATTTTTGGAATGATTTTGTGATCAACAGTACACAAACAAATGCTGAGACAACTATTTACATTGATGAACAGAACAGCCAGGTCAAGGGTAAGTTTCGTTGTCGCATTGTTTTCCATGACGAAACTTTGAATTCGCTGACAATGCATCCGGGGAAGTTGACAAGAACTCCTATACTGAAAGTTTACCTGAAACGAGAAACTGGACTAACGGCCATAGACCGCTTGAAACAAATCAAGAAGTGGCTTGCCGCCGAAAAGAAAAATATTGAAGATGAGGCACTCCTGAAAACTGGGAAGCAGGTCGAGATTCAGGGTAACTGGGCTAACCTGACTTTGGATGTCTTGGCAATGCAGGATACAGTGCAATCAGTGCATTTTGAGGTGGCCCGTAAATCTTTTTCGCTTATTGTTCCGGCAAAACCCATTCAGACACTCGAAAACACAAAAAAGATTATTCCTGCATTTCGACCAACTGGTGTCATCGCCAACAACCGCGGCACGTCAGAAAGAGTTCAGCTGGAACAAAACATGAAACAGTGATTTTTTCATAAGTGATTAGTGTTATTCGTGCTTTCAGAATTCTCTTCAGTTTGCAATGATTCTGAATCTTCTTTCTTTTCAGGAGCTTGAATTTCTTTAACAGGCTGGTCTGTTTCTTCCGGCAGTAATTTAGGAAACTGCTGGGGCAGCAAATTTTTCATATTTTCTTCAGTTGCAGTTGAACACTGGCCCTCTAGAATACCACCGTCGTGTATAATCAAACATCCCGCAAGACATTTGATGTCACCATGAACACGCCCCTTAGCCATTACCTCAATTCGTGAAGAAGCAATCAATTCTCCTTCTACAAAACCATTTACTTTTATTGTTGATGCCCTGATTGCAGCATCCACTTTTCCTGCCTCCCCAATTATCACTTCGGTGGCACAGTCGATACTTCCCTGCACTTCGCCTTCAATCCAAATCGGACGTACACCCCAGATTTTTCCTTTGATCTGCATGCCTTTTCCCACATAAGTTGGGGCCGAGCCGGTGGTTGGCACTTTTTTCTCATTTCCGAACAAATTTCACTCTCTTTATCAAATTAAAATAATACTGACTCCATTAAAAAAACTCTTAAGACCTCCTGCACAAGCATTAAATACTATTTGTTGCAGATTTACAAGATATTAATCTCTATTTTAATATTTGCAAAGGTGAGGCAACTAACTAATACCGCATAAATTATTATACTCAAGAGTCATGACACTTTTTTTATGGGAACATCAAAGATATCGCAGCTTGCAGAGTGTCATTTCGAGCAAAAGCTAAAATCATACTGAACTCTTCTTGCACAAAGCCCTCATGTCAGTTTTGTATGAACAAACAAAACTCGTAACTCTTAGGTCTTTTACATTGCATACTTTTTGAGAGATAGATAGACTGTACGTATTGATATATTGGACTTTAACTCTGAATTTTCTCTCACTTTTTCTCAATTTGCAGTTATACGCCGTATCATGCAGTATAAACTACTTTTATTAGCTAACTTCAAAACCGTCTGGGGATTGCTAGCTTTTATCATTTTTTGTAATACTTTTACGGGCACTTTTGCAGAAGAAAACGAAGAATTTGCAGCCCGCTTCAGGAAACTCTCTGACGAACTGCGCTGTCCCACCTGTCAGGGATTGTCTGTGAAAGATTCTGAAGCAGGATTCTCAAACAGCATAAAAGATAAAATCCATGAACTCATGAAACTGGGAAAAACAGATAAAGAAATAAAAGAATATTTTATAGAACGTTACGGAGAGTGGATTTTGCGGGCACCACCAAAAAAAGGTTTCAATCTGGTGCTCTGGATACTTCCCGGAGCAGGAATTGGAATTGGGCTGTTGTGGGTCATGATTCTCTCAAAACGCTGGGTAACAAAGCCTCAACTCGAAGAACTTGCTCAGCTGACACCTGAAGAAGAACGAAAACTAAAGGAGGATTTGGAGCGTTTTGAGGGTGGTTAAGAATTTTCTTTCATCCGAAAGGCGTTAAAGTTTTCAAAATTTATCCGGTAATCAATCTGGTTTTGGACTTTATATTGCGCTAAATAGTCAGCATAAAATTTACCCTCTTTCTGAAGATAAGTATCAACAAATGACTGGTCGAAATTTTCCCGTTCATCCAGGGCAAACATCCTGGCAGCAGCAGTTTTTGGCGAAAGTTCCAGCAAAATGCGCAAATCGATTAAATTTTCAAATTCAGGAAGAAAGACGGTTGTTCCCCATACCAGCAGGATCATCTCCGGAACAAGAAAATACGGGAAGGTACTGAGTTCATAATCCTGAATAATTACTGGGGAATTTTCGAAATACACTTGCTGTCCCTGGCTGAAGGGTCGCAAAACTTCTTCAATAACCCAGTCTCGAATTTCTTCGGAACGCCAGAGGGTAGAAGCAGGTTTATCTATGGATGTTGTTTGCTTTTGAAATTCTGTTCCCAAAACTTGAGACAGATCAAGGCTTGAGGCGAGCAGTTCCTGATCCTCAAGTGCATCGATTAGTTCGCCAACAAAAAAAGAGTGTCCGCATTCTTCCGGGCCTCCTATGCCAAGCATCAATGGAACCTGTGGTGAATCCTGCTTTAGTTTGACCAGAGTGGCTGACAAATCGGCAGCAGTGATTTTACTGGGATGAAAAATTTGAAGCATGTCGTACAGATGCTGATATTGTAGGCCGCCGTTTTGCGTGGTGCGGCCGTTGCTTCCAGCAAAGTTTGTGGTTAACTGAGATATTTTTTTTTGCAGTTCCGGCTGCTCCGAAAACCAAAAAACATCCGCAGCCGACAGTGAGGGATTATTTTGTAATGCGTTTTCTGTTGTGCTCTGCAAAACAGACAGCTTGGCATAGGAGTCCCATTCTGAGGCCTCGACAGACTCTGAAATCAGTAAAGTCTCAAAATCACGATCATCGATGACTCGTAAAAACTGTCGAAAATTATCCCATGCATCCTGGTCAAAATTAACAGTCAGGCTCTCAAGGTCAAAAACTAAAAGTCGAATATAATTTGGATGAAAATTTTGCATAACTATTTGAATAAATTATTTAATATTAACCTGGCTCCTCAGTCTCACAATGACTCAGCACCTTCAGTAGGAAGAAGTAGATGCTGAAAAGACACACACAGGTTTTTGCTTCAGTCTTACGACTGTTGGATATGTTTCTGGCTTTTGCAGCCTGGGAACTGGCATATCAGCTGAGGTTCCTCTGGATCAATTTTCCTCCTGCTTCAATGATTCCCTCACACGATGAGTACCTGAAAGCAGCTCTGTTTGTCGTCGTTTTAACAGGATTCGTCTTTTCTTTCAGCGGGGTTTACCGGCTGCATAAAGTCATCCACCTGCGCAATGAATTTTCCTATCTTTTACGTGGTACATTCAGCCTATTATTACTGACTTTAGTTGCAGCATTTTTCTATCGTGAATTTTCTTATTCGAGGATTCACACACTCTATTTTCTTGCTTGTCTACTGATGTTACTATTTTTTTCTCGAATACTAACAAGTTGGACCTTACACTGGCTGCATGCGAAGGGAGCATATGTAGAACACGTTCTACTGATCGGAAACGGAGTCTCAGCAAATAAATTTATCGAACGCCTCGAGCGCCTCAAATCACTGGGCATTGTCCTGAAAGGTGTGATTGAAATCGGCGGCAAAAAAAATTCAGACATTCCACAGGATATTCCAAGACTTGGCGGAATCGAGCAACTCACCCAGACTATTCAGGCACACCAAATTGATCAAGTTTTTATTGCGCTTGCCCCAGAAGAACAACACAATCTTCCGGAACTGAAAGAGCTGCTTGCCGAGCAATGGGTTGATGTACGGATCATTCCAGACTTGGGCACCTTCCGAACACTGCACACAGAAGTTGAGTCCTTTGATGACATGCCGATTGTAACAATCGTTCAAAGCCCGATGACCGGCTGGAATCAGATTCTCAAACGCCTGCTGGATATTTCCGGATCATTTTTTGCCATTGTTCTTTTTGCTCCGCCAATGCTGGTGATTGCGATGCTGATCAAACTCACATCATCAGGACCGTGTCTTTATGGCCAGGAACGAATGGGGCTTGACGGACGGACATTTCGTGCTTTAAAATTCCGTTCAATGCGGATAGATGCTGAAACACAAACCGGAGCTGTATGGGCCAGTGAAAACGACGAGCGCCGTACAAAATTCGGCATATTTTTGCGCAAATACAGTTTGGATGAACTGCCCCAGCTTTTCAATGTATTCAAAGGTGAAATGAGTCTAGTCGGTCCCAGACCTGAACGTCCTATATTTATTGAGCAATTTAAAAGTCAAATTCCGCATTACATGCTTCGACACAAAGTCAAAGCAGGCATCACAGGATGGGCGCAAATCAACGGCTGGCGCGGCAATACATCCTTGGAAAAACGCATTGAATGTGACCTGTATTATATCGAACGCTGGTCTATCTGGTTTGATGTTAAAATTCTATTGCTGACTCTGTTCAAAGGATTCTTTGATCCCAATGCGTACTGACTTAAATTCCGGTGGATTTACGTTATACGAAATTTTATTTTCCAATACAATCGTGGAATTAAAACCGACCTGCTTTCCGTTTCCCTGTCCTCACTGCTGGACCGTTTTGTGTATCTAAACACTGCGGTTCAGTTCAAAGACACTCTACGGCTGGCGCATTTACTGGCGCTAAATAAGCGGAAATTTCACCGACTGAAAAGCGAATACCGGAAACTCCCTTTGCAACGAAAAAACAGCGGCAGCTATAAAACTGTTTTGCAGGAAAAAGTGCCAGGAAAAATCTCAATTAGTGCCACCCACTGTCCTTCTTTCTGCGCTTTCAGCTTTGCCGCTGGAGGCACCATCATTCTCGAAACTGAGGATTACAGCACAAAAGCCTTGGTCGGTCCGATTGTATGTATCTGACAGACTGAAATTTTGATAAAGTAAAGTATGATGAGCTCGTAAATATTATTCATCCAGACCTGTTAATCATTCCTGCGAAGTTTGTATTCTTCCTGACCGCTGTGCATGAATCTGCAATTCAAGATACATGGGAATTACCTGGTTCAAGCTTTCTCAGGAAGGTCAACTTTTTCAAAATTTTCCCAGATATTATTAAATTTACACGTGAAAAATCAGAATTTATTTTTTATAGTTTGTCTTTTTCTAACGCCTGTTTTATTGATTTCCTGCGGCCGCTTTTTTCTTGATGATGAAGGAATAGAGAATAAAAGTATTGAGGAACTTTCTGGT
>JAKUUI010000057.1 GCA_022448485.1 SAR324 cluster bacterium | reverse complement strand
ACAGAGAGTTTTTAGAGAATTATTGCTCAAAGAGGGCTTTGTTGAAAACTATGATTTTGTGCGTGTGATTTATAACTGGCCTCCTGTAGGTAGCTGCTTTGAGTGAAAATCTCGTATTACTGATTGTGAGGCAACCGGTTTTGACGTATTATGAAGTGGTTCATCTATTAATAATCATTGCCTCAAAATGAGAGAAATTCTCTATACAAATTTTTGTGAAAATCTTTCATGATCGATTTTAATTTATTATTCTTAAAAAAAATATGGCTTCAGCTCTTTTTGTTGCTCTGCCTGTTCGTTCTTATTTTGCCATCTGTACAGAGCAGGCAGGCCACCTTAGCTGATGCAGAGCGCAAGTTGCTGGAAAGTCTTCGTATTACTCCTGCGACTATTTGGATTGAGGCTCATAATTTTGCAGGAGAACTTCCTGATGGTAAAACAGTGCGCCTGGAGGACTATCAGGGTCGTTTTGTATTGTTGAATTTTTGGGCTACCTGGTGTTTGCCTTGTTTAAAGGAAATGCCGGATTTTGAAAGGGCATATCAGGAAATTGGTGAAGAAAAACTTGTTGTTTTGGCTGTGGGGATGGGAGAAGATAAAATTAAAATCAGAAAATTTGCTGAAAAATATGGTTTCACATTCCCTCTGTTGGCCGACCCGGATATGGAAATAACCAGACTCTACGGAGTCATAAATATTCCCGTAACTTATCTTATTGATCCAAAAGGTGTTATTCTCGGGAGAGCACTAGGAGTTCGTGAATGGGCAAATCTGGATTTGCTCGCGTTTATAAAATCCCAATTTTGATAAGTAACAACAGCACGTTTTTTTAATAATCATAATAAATTGAAAAATGTTTAGGGAAGATTTTAAGCTCATTGACCAAAGGTTCCCCATGGATAATCAAAAATAACGATTGTAGAACCACCTTCCTGGCCTGTGGCAAAATCTAAACGGTATACGAATCCAGAACTTGTCACCACTCTTGTCCCTACACCCGCAGAGGTCCTTTTTTCCTGCCACAGTTCACTTGCTTTATCTGCTACAGTGCCTTCCTCATAAAAGAATGCCAATTGAAATCCTGTTCTGATATCTTTGATAAAATACCAGTCGAAGGCAGTTTTTTCATCTGATAGATTCCAGCGGAATTCTGCACCCCTGGATTCAACATGTGCCCCGCTGTAGCGACCACCTACATACGATCTTAACCTCTCTGTCCCTCCAAGATTTCCTCCTGAACCATAAGTATTTGTTGCCTGTCGATTTTTTGCCAGTACCTTTATTGTTTCTGGATCACAGTTGGAGAAACAGGTAGCAGTTTCTTTGGCAATCAAATAATCCAAATCAGTATTCCCCTGTTTACGAACGGTTGCATCGGAGCGATACCAGTTGAGAGCAACGGTGCTGTAGCTTAAAACAGGGATATAGGATGTCAGGTTATAATTCTGTACAAAATAATCCGGGGAATCAGAATTTCTGGCGGGAGAATCAGAAGTAGTATAAATAAGTTTCAAGCCTTTCTGCGGATCTGTCCTGTCGTCTGTCCAATCAATTTGAAAACCATAGCTACTTGAAACACCTTCGAAACTTTGATTAGCCTCATAGATTAGTTCCCCGTCCTTGTCCCTTATTGCAGAAAGAGTAGATTCGTTTTTGGTTTGGAAACCGAAAATATCAAACATTCTATCGAAAAGAGTCAATGTTAGGCGAGCAAATTTAAATTTGGTATCTGAAAGCTCACTAATTACATAGTCATCGGGGTCCGAGTTCATCCTCCGGTTACGATATGATCTGAATGATCCCTTGTCAAAGTTTCCTTGACCGAAATCAAGCAGAAACGTTTTCGGAATAACCGGAATATCGGTAGCAAGTAAAATATTTCCACCAATATCGCCGGCTATAGCTATAGCAAAAAGATCAAGAGTAGTTTCCGTGCCTCCAAATTGAACATTGTTAAAACCACCAAGAAGACCAAACCCTGACCCAGCTCCAGGAATGATGTATGGCAACGGTAAAGCTAAATAGCCAAAATCTGTGGGAAATTGTTCCGTTCGTCTTTCAATCGCAGAAACACTGGATTGAATTAAGATAAAAATGGTAAATAAAAATGCTAATTTTTTTTGCAAATCTTAATTTTCTTTTTTAATACTTTTCAATAGTTTGATCAAACACCGAGTTGTTTGCTCTAGCATGGAATAGTTCCATAGTAGCCACATTTGAAGCTCATTTGTTAAATACATTTACTGTTAGTTAGAAAGCAGCGGTCTGCTGATAGACTAAATCAGTCAATATTCCTGAACCATAGTTGGATGGATTACAATAGTTTACCAATAAACCCATCAGTTATCCTTTTTGGTATCTGGACAATTAACATCGTCCCAGAAAGCAGAATTAATTTTGGGCATTGTAAATAGCATTCGAACAATGACGGTAAAAGGAAAGCTTTCAGTGTCACCTACTGCCAATACGTATCTACCGGTGTTAAATCTGTTGAAAATTCGAAGGTAGTAAGTCCCCTCCTTGTAAACTCTGTTGGATTTGAATTTCTCTCCAATTTCTGGTCCGATCCAGTACCATTTTTCTCCATGTTTTTCATACCAAGGCCACCAGTTAAAGTTTTCACCATCTTTCCGTTCAATAAGTCTGAAATCGGTATCAAGGACTTCGAAGGAAAACTTTTCTGCAAGTGGGCAGTCATCGATTTTGGGTACTGTAATACCTGCGTAAAATTTGAATTTCGAATCGCTGTCAATACGGTGGTAATGTGGCTTTCCTTTGAGTTCGGAAAAAATCGCCTTGGAGATTTCGGGCTCCTCGATAATATAAGGTGCTTTAGCAGTGTTTGCACTTTCAGAGCTCAAAACTGGTTGATGAGCATCAACAGACCATGATACCAGCGAAATGGAAAAGCACAGGATCAACTGGATGTATGTTTTTTTATTCACAAAGATGCCCTTTTGCTCTGGTTTATTCTATTGTTTGTTTTCCTTCTTCTTCCTCTAAAGATAGCATCCGTAGTGGGTAAATTTCATGATCTGAAGGGCAATTATACCAAAGATAATCCAGAAAAAGGTTTCTGTGGAAAGGCTCATAAATAGAGGAAAAATGGAGTGAAAGTGTTATTAAATTGTTTGATTTTGCTCATAGTACTGATGTTCACTGACGCAATTGAGGGGATTTGAACCACCCAAACCTCAGATCAGAATTTCGATTTACTATTTATTCAGGTTTCCTGAAAAAATACAACCAAATTTTTATTGATCTTTCCATATGGTGAGTATTGTAAAAATTCTGAAATTATTGCTTTTGACATTGATTTTCTGTGGTAAATTAAGTATAATTGCGAGGGTGAAGTTTTTTTCCAAACCTTGTCCAAACTTTTTATGTCAGGCACCAATCCATATATTGAGAAACAGGACTTTAAGTTGCCTGAGTCTGACTATCAAATCACTTTTCTGCCGATGCAGAAAAAAGTGGAGGTATTATCGGAAAATATTTCAACAGAATCTGATGGACTTCCAGGCTCCATTCTTAATGCAGCCTTGGATGCAGGAATAGATATGGACCATTCTTGTGGAGGAGTTTGTGCTTGTTCCACCTGCCATATCATTGTGCGGCAGGGACTTGAAAGCTGCAACGAGGCAACTGATGATGAGGAGGATATGCTGGATTTGGCTCCAGGACTGGAGCCTCAATCACGTCTTGGTTGCCAATGTGTGCCGAATGGTACGCAGGCAGTAATTGTTGAAATTCCGGAGTGGAACCGTAACTTAGTCAGCGAAGAACACTGAAACTGGAGAACCCATGATAACACTCACTGAAAACGCGGCAAAGGAAATACAGAAAATCATGCAGAAAAATGAATTGGCAGAAGATGTATGTGTTCGTGTAGGTGTAAAAGGTGGAGGGTGTTCTGGGTTTACCTATACACTGGATTTTGACTCAAAAAAGACGAAATTTGATTTGGAGTTTGAATCACATAAATTAAAAATTCTGGTTGATAAAAAAAGCCATCTATATATCAAGGATACTGAAATTGACTGGAGTTATGGTTTGATGGATCACGGGCTTAAATTCAATAATCCATCAGCCAAGGGTTCGTGCGGCTGCAAAACTTCATTTATGTTTGAGCCGCCGGAACAGGAAGAAGATTTTAAACCAAGTTGGATGTAAATTTAATGCAGGAGTTTTTATGGTTGTAACAGGAAGTCAGCAAACTATCGAAGAACAAATCAAGGAGGCGATCGAAACATCTGTTGCAGACTCAACTGTCGAAGTTGGCGGGGACGGACGACATTTTGAGATCCAGGTAATCTCTCCTGTCTTTGAAGGAAAACGTACCCTGGAGAAACAGCGGATTGTCTATGCAGCCCTCAATGACCTGATGGCTGGAAGTGATGCTCCAGTACATGCAATTGCTCGTCTTGACACTTTAGTGCCTGAATAATCTCAGATACATTTGTGTCAATTCTAATCTAGACGATTATGAAAATTGAAGATAAACGAGTTACTTTTCCGAAATCTTTGTCAGTCAAATATGCTGGTAAAATTGTTGAAGAGACAGATACCCATTTGACGCTTGAGGGAGAGGATGAGGATTCGTTCCTGAAAATTTATAGTCCTTTTCGCGGAGTAGCAAAGCTGCTGATGTTTGAAAATGATCAGTGGGTGGATGCAGAAACCTCATCTGCTATTTCTAACTTTGATCTTTCTTCCCTCGGATTGGGAGATCTTTCTGCTTTATCTGCCAAAGATGACACGGACTCTTCGGCAGATAAATAATGATTAGAAATTTTATACAAACAAAACAGGAGGTACAACCATTACTTGGAAAGAACAATGAGTGAAACACAAATTTCCGAAAAACTTCCAAAAATTCAAATCCAAACTGAGCGTGGCAATATAACCATTGAAATGTTTGAAGACGAAGCTCCGAACACGGTAGCCAACATGATTTCTCTAATCGAAAAAGGGTATTATGACGGGCTGAATTTCCATCGTGTAATTCCGGATTTCATGATCCAAGGTGGATGTCCACATGGAACCGGAACTGGTGGACCTGGCTATGATTTTGATGATGAATGTGCACCGGATCGTCGGCATGATAGTGCCGGTATTCTCTCGATGGCTAACGCCGGACCTGGAACCAACGGAAGCCAGTTTTTCATCACACACGGTCCCACACCTCACTTGGACGGTAAGCATACTGTTTTTGGTAAAGTTACTGAAGGGCAGGAAGTGGTCGATGAGATTAAGCAGGGAGACGTGATGCAAACAGTAGTGGTGCTCCAAAAGCGTGATCGTGTTTATGAAGTAGAAAAGCTTTGATTGAACCATTGGAATTATTAAGAGTCCAACCAAAAACCTCAACTATTTGAACCATGAGCGAAAAAATTATTGAATCGGATATAGTTCACGAAATGAGCGACTCCTACATGGAGTATGCAATGAGTGTCATTGTCGGACGTGCCCTTCCGGACGTAAGGGATGGTTTGAAACCGGTTCACCGACGCGTACTATTTTCAATGGGCGAACAGGGAAACGATTTCAATAAACCCTATCGCAAATCTGCGCGCGTAGTTGGTGACGTCATTGGTAAATATCACCCGCATGGTGATGCTGCTGTTTACGATACAATCGTCAGACTCACCCAAAATTTTTCCATGCGCTACCAGTTAATAGATGGACAGGGTAATTTTGGATCGGTAGATGGCGATTCTCCTGCGGCTATGCGTTATACCGAAGTTCGGTTGAGGAAAATAGCTCATGACTTGCTAGCTGATTTAGAAAAAGAAACTGTTGATTTTATTCCAAACTACGATGATTCCCTGGAAGAACCGGTAGTATTGCCGTCACGGATTCCAAATTTGCTGACGAATGGCTCCACTGGCATTGCAGTTGGCATGGCGAGCAATATTCCTCCGCATAATCTCAAGGAGTTGATGAATGCGCTTGTGTTCTACATTGACCACCGACACTCAGCCTCAATTCAGGAGTTGATGGAATTCGTTCCTGGACCGGACTTTCCAACCGGCGGGACAATTATTGGCAAGAGTGGGATTTATGATGCATACAGTACAGGACGTGGAGTCATCAGGATTCGCGCAAAAACGCATTTTGAGCAAAGCAAAGACGGAAGAGATTTGATTATTGTTGACGAGTTGCCGTTTATGGTCAACAAGTCGAATCTGCTGGAAAAAATTGCAGACGCGGTGCGCTACAAGAAAATTGAGGGCATTGCTGATTTGCGTGATGAATCCGACCGCAAAGGTATGCGCATCTACATTCAACTCAAACGAGGTGAAACTCCGGATGTTGTTTTGAGCAATCTATATAAACACACAGCTTTGCAGTCAAGTTTCGGGATTATCATGCTGTCCATTGTGGATAAGCAGCCTAAGATTCTGACTTTGACACAAATGTTGGAATTCTTTCTACAGCACCGGATTGAGGTAGTTACACGTCGGACACGTTTCGAACTGCGGCAGGCGGAAAACCGGATGCACCTGCTTGAGGGTCTGATGATTGCCCTGGAAAACCTGGATGATGTGCTTGAAATTATTCGCAAAGCTGAAAGTGGGGTGGTAGCTGAAGATGTTTTGATGGAGCGCTATGGTCTTTCCAAACGTCAGGCACATGGAATTTTAGATATGAAATTGCAGCGCTTGACTGGCATGGAACAGGATAAAATCCGTTCGGAGCATGAGGATGTAGGAAAAGCGATTGCTGACTATCAGGACATTCTTGAAAAAGATGAGCGGGTTATCGAGATAATCTGCAACGAGAGTACTGAAATCCGTGACAAATATGGTGACGAACGCCGAACCGAAATTATTGAAGGTGACAGTTCGATTCTAATTGAGGAACTGATCAATGAAGAAGACATGGTGGTCACACTTTCACGTGAGGGCTACATCAAACGCAGTTCGGTCAGTGAATATAGACTGCAGCGTAGGGGAGGCAAGGGACGCCTGGGTATGGGCACCAAAGATGAAGATTTTGTCGAGCAGTTATTTGTCGCCTCAACCCATGATTACCTGCTCTTTTTCACTAACAAAGGTCAGGTTTTCCGCAAAAAAGTTTTTGAACTTCCTCAGGCTGGCCCGACTGGACGTGGAAAGGCGGCGATCAATTTGTTGCCATTACGTGAAGGTGAATCAATATGTTCCTGCTTAAATGTACCTGAAGAAGCTGAAAACAAATACATTTTCCTTTGTACAGAAGGAGGTGTCGCTAAAAAAACACCAATGCTGGATTGTGCAAAAATTCGTGTTACCGGCTTACGTGTAATTACTTTGGACGAGGGCGATTCGGTGATTTCTGTTCAACTTACAAATGGAGATCAAGAATTATTTTTTGCAACACGTGACGGTATGGGCTTACGTGTAAATGAATCAACTTTGCGTCCCATGGGACGGCAGGCTCGTGGTGTGAGAGGTGTCAGGCTTCGTGAAGGTGACAGGGTGGTATCCGCGTTGGCACTTTCAGGTTCAGGCGAATTGCTTACCGTCACAGAAGGTGGGTATGGAAAAAAGACGCCGATAGTGGATTACACATTGGCGAAAAACAGGGGCAACTATGGAATGCGCACAATTCGGATTACTGACACAAATGGTCCGGTTGTGAATGTGCTGGAAGTTGAAGAGCACTTTCAGCTTTTTCTTATCACACAGCTGGGTAAATTGATCCGAATTCCTGTTGAAAATATTCGTACAATCGGCCGTGTTACACAGGGGAATCGCCTGATTCATCTTGAACCAGATGAACAGGTGATCGGTATCGCTCCTGTGATTGAGGAAGAAAGTGATGAAGACATTGAAGTGAAGCAGGAAGTTTCAGTTGATTCGGAAAATTCTGCAGACTCGACAGCAGGAACTATAACTGAAACTGCTCCTGAAAAATTGATGGGAGATGACATTCCTGATGAAGAGCAAGACTCTTCTTTCTCCGACGAAACCTCAGATTCATAATTGCTTTTCTATAGTGGCTCATTTTCTGCATTTATAAGTTGGGTGTCTCCACCACCGTTGTACTGGCAGGAGACCCCAATTATGCACCTTAGCCACTGCAGTTTCATGAAGCAGTATCCCCATTATTCAGCTCTCAGTCTGCTGTTTTTGTTGCTTACAGCAGGTTCGGTACTTTCAGTATT
This sequence comes from SAR324 cluster bacterium, assembly GCA_022448485.1. Classification (GTDB taxonomy): domain Bacteria; phylum SAR324; class SAR324; order SAR324; family NAC60-12; genus Arctic96AD-7. The sequence continues at coordinate 4,443 of JAKUUI010000057.1, read as the reverse complement.
AAGATAGAGATAAATGTTTAAATTTTTTATTATTTTCTTTGCGCTTCTGTTTATCATTTTTACTGGATGCAGTACGAAAAGTTCGGATTCTCTAAGCGAAGAAAAACAACAAGAATTGGAACAAGAAAAAATTACTGAAGATCTAGAAAAGAAGGCGGATGAATTTCCAGTTTCACTAGATGCTGCAGCTACGGCCGAAGAAACAGAACCAGCGCCGACTTCAGATGAAAACGAGTTAAAAGCTCAGAAAGAGCAGAAAACTCCAGAGGTTTTTAAACCTGAACAACAGGAAAGTGACGACGCTAGCATGATAGATAAAACAAATTCCGGTCATATGCTTGACCGCTTCGAATTGATTCCGGATAAACAAACTCCTTTTCTGACCTTCCAGGGATTTTTTGATCCAGGACAATTCCACCATATCCAGATTACTCCCGGAAACTCTAAGACTGAAACCATCGTCATTCTACCTAATACTTTTATCAATAATGTGCTGTTTCCTGAAAGAGTAGTAACTTCCTTTTCGGATGATGGTATTTTGGAGAAATTGAAGATTGAGGAAAAAATCACTAGTACAGAAAGCGGAGGAATTGATTTCCAGGTGATTCTCTCTATTTCAAGTATAGAAGAACACATGCTGGTGCTTGATTCAGAAAAATCAGATTCACGCCGTTTAACCTTTGCCTTGCAGAAGCCAAAGAAAAAGAAAATTCAAACTATTGCTACAAAAGAACAAAGGGTGGAAAATGTTGTTGAAGCCAAAGTAGTGCCGCCCAAGAACAATCTCCGTGAGGCGATGCTTCTGCATCCTGTAACCGCCTTAATGTCGTTCCGCCACTTCGATCAGCTGAATGTTGCGATACTTAACGCTTCTCCTCATCTCGGTGGAGCACAACGCCTTGCTGTGATGCTAGACCGCCAGCAGAAACGTATGATTGAAAAGCGGATGGGCATGAAGTTAAAAATTGTCAATATTTCTTCGGTCAGGGAGCAAACAATCCTGCCCAAGACTAAGATTTACTTTCATGCAAACTTCCTCAAAGCAGCTTTGATTTTGGCTGAGGTTTTGCCGGGTGAGCAGGTTCTTGAACCAGTGCCGGACAGCAGAGTTAGTAATTTGGCAACCGATGTGAAAATTTATGTGGGAAATAATTTTGAATAAAAAAATATACCATTTTGTTCTTGCGGGCGTCATGTTTCTTGCCGCCTTCAATCTACCGGTATTTGCCTTTCCGGAATATACTTCTCGGCAAAAAGCCCTCAAACTGGCAGGTGTACTGGATGAGGGGTTTTTCAGATCCATAAAAATTGCTTCTGTTTTTGTGAAAAACAGGGGGGAAGACGATTATTATCTGCAGGCCATTCTTGATGATGGCTCTAGTAGAAAGTGGTTGATAAACCGTATTCGCGAGTGGACACATGCTGACGAATTGATTCTCAGCAAAAATCGGGCACTTGTCTTTCCTTCACAGGGGAGTACTGATTTTGGGGTGCTGGACAAGAATGAATTTTACCGCACCGTTTTGAATGCAACTGCATTTGTCAAAACTTTTGGCAAACATGACGTTTTGGAAGGAAAGAGTTTGATTTTGGGAGTACGACGCTTTCGAATTTTACAGGCTGGAGACAAAAAGTTTTTGACAACCAATAGATTCGGTGAGCGCTATCGTTATGTTTTGGAATTGGAAAACGGTTCCCGCGAATATTTTACTTACACCGATGCCTTCGGGTTTCTTCAGCGCACGGCCTTATTACAGGAGGATCCAGAAAATGTCAGTGTTTTGCGGAAAACTTTTAAAGTCCGCGAACTGAAAAAAATTCCGCTCCAAAAGGAGGATGAGTTAAGAGGAATTTGGCGTTTTGGAATTGAGGTGGTTTTTGACGGTCCGCTTTTAACAAGTCCTGACTGGTTTCCGTATCAGGTAGTTGAATTTAAAATGAGGGATCCGGAAACAGGAAGGTACAAGGCTCAATTTTTCCTGCAAATTATTTTTCCAAATTCTGAAAAAATCCGTGAAGTATCAGGCTTTAAGAATCATGAATACTTGCGTTATGTGGAGATTGATGCTGATGTGGAGCATCAGAAACGGGTTATTTTACGTGCGATGATTAATCCTGATGCTCTGGACCTGCCTCCGTTTATTGAGATTACAGACCGGAATTCAGTCATAGTGAATTTTTACAGTACAACTGACCAGAGTTTGACTCAATCCCCTGACTTGCTGGCTTCGCATTCCGCAGGAGAACTACCGCGCTCGGTTTTCACGCCGGATCAAGTTGAAACGGAATTTGAGACACATTACCTTGAAGCAGTTGGCATGATCCGCGCCGCACAGGAACAGTTGAATACGCATCTCAGAATCGAAACCTATTTTAAAGCGTTGGAGGCCTTGAAACAGGCTGCGCTCTCAGCAGAGTTTGATATCCAGATCGCGCAGGCCTTGAAACAGCGAGATATTCTGCTACGGACTATGCCGAAACTGATTATTCGAAATGTGCAGATGACAATTCTTGCCATGCAGCTAGATGGAGAAGACGCAAAACCTGATCCTGAAATGACTGAAATATTGCTCAAGCAGTTGATCCATGCTGAACGCTACGCCACGACACAGGATCAACAACAGAAAATTGTGTCACTGCAAAGTATATTACGTTGAGTAGCTTCAAGAACCTTCCGTTGCCATTTTCACAGTGCTATGCTAGAATGCACGCATAGTCGAGGTGTGGCGCAGTCTGGTAGCGTGCTTCGTTCGGGACGAAGAGGCCGGAGGTTCAAATCCTCTCACCTCGACCAAGTATTCTCGATCTTTTTCCTGTAAGTATCTGTAATCACAAGAGTTTTCTACTCTAATCAAATCCAAAATATCACTCACTTCGAACTCTTTTGAAGTTTGGTCTCACTTTGAGGTCTCACTTTAGTCTCACTCGACTTTTATGAGAGTTCGTTATGACATACACACATTTAGTTCCAAAAAGATCAAGATCTTCGATTCATTTCCACTTCAGATCTAAAATTCCAAAAGACCTCATTTCATATTTTAACGAAACAAAACAATTTCAAATTTCACTCAATAATGTTAGAAATAGGGAAACATTATTAGTTTCTCTTAGACTCAAATCAATAGTTCAACAACTATATTCTGACATTAGGTCTGGTATGAAAAATCTTACACTTGAAGATATAAAGGAGATTCTTCGGATCGAGGTTAGGAAAAGTATTCTCTATTCACATCAAGTAAGTGAAGAGACAAATAAACATTCCGAAAGTGGATTTATAAAAGGTTTGGAATATATTCTTGATTTAGAAAAGAAACTCCAACAAAAGGTTAATAATGACCTCGGAGGATATAGAAAGGAGATTGACGTTAAACTGGAAGGAATACTACAAAGTTTAGATATACAAGTTGAGAAAGGTTCAGTTGATTTCAAGAAGTTGAGAAATCGTTTTATTGATCTCTATTTGATGAGAACTTCTTGGATGAAGGAACTTATCAAAAACACAGGAAGAACAGATGATGATTTTAGAAGGGATGTCGATGATAAGTTGAATATGAACTTGTTTCCAGAACTTACAGAGAAACTAACACCTATTATTGAAAACGATCCTCACAACCCAATACCAGAACCACGACAACCATATGAAGTAGAACAAACTCTATCACCACACCAATCCACCCCAATATCTGTTGGTATTCATAAGTTCGTAGGAGAGAAATCCAATATAACCAAGAAATCAATATGGGAAATAACAAGTTCTCTTGAAATGTTGATCCAAGAGTTTGGTGATATTCCACTTGGAAAAATAAACAGAGAGATGGGTGTCAAGTTCAAGGAAGACCTTATAAAACTCCCAAAGAACAAAAACAAACTCCCACAATATAAGGATTTAGATTTTCATCAACTGGTGGGATTGAATGTGAATGAGAAAGATAGAATATCAACAAGAACTGTAAATAATAATCTTGGTTATGTTTCATCTTTTATGAGTTGGTGTGTAATAAATGGTTATGTTGATATAAATGTCTTTCAAGGAATGAAACTAAAAATAAAAGTAAGACAACAAGATGAAAGAGATCGTTTCACAGAGAAAGAAATAAAACAGATATTCAATAAACAAAACTACCTTGAATACACCGAAGTTGAAAAGGGGAAATGGGAATATTATTGGTGTCCCTTGATTTCTTTATTCACAGGAATGAGGTTGAATGAGATATGTTCTTTGTATCTGGATAATATTAGAATGATAAAAGGAAATCATAGAGAGAAGAGATGGTGTTTTGATATTCTGGAAGAACCTAACCGACCAGACAAACATCTAAAAACTTTATCATCCAGAAGGATCATCCCGATCCACGATACTCTTCTTGATCTTGGTTTGATTGAGTTTGTAGAAATACTAAAAAAAAGACAACCAAACAGACAGAGATTGTTTCAAGAATTGAA
>JAKUUI010000056.1 GCA_022448485.1 SAR324 cluster bacterium | reverse complement strand
AATTTGTTGACCAGTGTGGCCCCAGGCCGTGGATTTGGAGCGATGCATGATTTAGTGTGTATGTTTTTAGGTGATTTGTCTGTTTGAGTCTGCCATTTTCGGGTTAAGTCTCTGATATTATGTGCCGAGAGCGGGACTCGAACCCGCACGAGCATAGCTCACTGCCCCCTCAAGACAGCGTGTCTACCAGTTCCACCACCTCGGCATTAATAGCGGGGCATATTATTATGGCAAAACTCAATATATTTGCAAGAAAATTACTGTTTCTTTTTTGATGGTATTTGTTGTTATATTTTTTAACTTGAATGAAATCATTATATTTACATAATATTATTATATAATATTATTTTAATGATATTTAATTACTAAATGAATTATTTATAAGTTGGCAAACTATTCACTCAATACATCTATTTATTAGATTAGCTGTCGATTCAGGGTTTTCCAGAGGAAAGAAATGTGTACCAGGAAAGGGATTGACTTGTATTTCTGGTATTTTTCTTTTGATCCAGTGCAAATCTGACGACCCTAAAATCGGATTATTAACTGCATAGAACAGTGTACCCCGCACTTTGTTGATTGACCGGGGATAACTGAGCAAAAGATTATGAAAAATAGCAACCTCTTTTTCCACTGGAATCTTAAGTTCTAGCCCTTGTTTTACTGCAGTCAGTCCATGTTCAACGTAGTCTTGCAGTGCCTGAGGATGAAAATTGATGAATATTTTTTTTGCTTTAAAATATGTGTACGCATCCTTTTTTGACGCAAAATTAACACGTCGTTTTTTTGATTTTCCAGATGGACCGAATAAATCCTCAACATGTAATGCCCTTAATAAGCTGATCAGCCTGCGCTTGTTTAAAGAAAATAAAGGTGGATCCAATAAGATAATAGTTTGAAATATATCAGGTTTTTTAGCCGCCGCCAGTAAGGTAAGCATACCGCCCAACGAATGACCGACGCCAATTACCGGTTCTTTAAATTTTCCCACACTCTCCAAAACATCTTCAGTCAAATCATGCCAATTGATTGCAGGAGGTACCCGGTTTTCTGCCAGGTTATCTATAGCTGAAATTGTATGATCTTTCAAATGCTCAAATAATACGGAATAAGTCTTCGCAGGAAATCCATTGGCATGACTAAATTGAATTATTGACATTGTTGTTTAGAGAAAATGGCTCATACGGTAAATGATGGATAAATACTACCTCTTTTTTGTATATTCGTAAATTTTTTTGCCACTGCTGTCGTGGAAACGTATAGTGAGCTTTCCCCTGGAGATATCAAGCCAGATAAACCCTGTATCATTGTGCGTATATAAGACTGATGCTGCTGATTTATTAAACTTTTCTCTCTCACTTGTTGAACGATAATGATTTCCACCGGCCCCACTTATTAAATAATCTGTTGCTGAATTTCCATGCTGCAAATGAGCTAAATGATGATTATGTCCGGACAAATAAAGATCAACACGGCCTTCCAGGAGCCAACTCCAGTAAAGTCGTGTGAAAATATCTACATCACCATGTGTGCCGTTTGAAAATACTGAATGGTGTCCAAATACTATTGTCCAAGGAAGTTCTGAGTCATCAGCAGTAATTTCCTTTTCTTTTTGATTAAGATTTTTCCTTAGCCTTTCTGATGAGAATGGACAATTCGTGTTCAAACCATAAAAACGTGCAGCCGATGTTTCAAATGAATACTCGTAATTTGGCATACGCCAAGTGTCGCTTTTCAAAGTATACAAAACCTGAGAAAGCACGTCCTGCTTTACATCGTGATTTCCCAGTACTGCAAAGAATGGCTTGTTGATCTTTGTATAAACCAACTCAAATTTTGAGTCAAATTGCGGATCCAAATGTGAACTCACTCCATAGGGATAAAAATTATCGCCTAACATCAACACTAAATCACAGCCGTATTTTTCGCATACTTTAGCCATTCCTTCGGCTACTTTAAACTGATCTTCATTCCCGGTCCCTGTATCCCCGACAGCAATCAACTGAAGGTGATCTATACGGTACGGATTGATTTCAACAGGTACCACGTCTTCTGTAAGCTGGAAACAGCCGACCTTGCTGCCCTCCTCGTACAGTTTATATCCTCCTGCCGTACCAACTCCTACCAATGCAATAATGAAAATAAATTTCCACCACGTTGAGGCTCGACTTTTTAATGCATCCTGTGCCATTAGGATTTTATTTATTTTAAATTATTAGTAATTTGAGGATATTCAATTAAAGTCAGCAGTTGTTCTAAAGAGGGATCACGCAAACCATGCTGATGCAGACTTTTTACGGTATTTTGCACATATTCGTGGCAAGTTCCACATTTCCCTTCAGCACGAATGACCCGTTCTGCAACTTCCTCCAGTTCAAGATCCGGCACATAATGCTCATGTTGGGGGTTGATTACAAAAGTAATGGCTGAAACATTTCCTACATCTGTTTCCACACAAACCCAGGTTGGAATATATGTTTCTGCAAACATTTCCCGCTCCCAGACCTTCTGTAGTTCAGTTTTCAAGTTTTTTTGTTCAATCCGGTAAGTTATACCCTGACAAGAATCTCCCTGATCCAAACCAAATACTAATCCATGATAATCAGGGGTCCCTCTATACACCATTGATTTTAAACATAAACGCCTATGATAGCCTGACACTACTCCGGCACGTGTTTCAGATATTTTGAAGTCTGGATTCCACAACAGTGAACCATAGCCAAATACCCATACCCCATTTTCCAAATTGTGGCCTACCAGCATTTTTTTAATCGAAGCAGTTAGTTCAGAGGAAGTCAGGGTTCGAATAGAATCAGCTTCCTCGCCTGAACCCCACTGAAATGAATTATTTTCTACGATTGCTTTCTGATCTTTTTTCACGCAACGATATCTTGTAACAGGGTTTATATTCTGTGTCTCTGGAAAGCTTCATGCGCTGCTGTCTACAAAATGACGATAGTAAAACATCCATTTCGTGCATAAGTTTATGATCACCTGTAATTTGAAACGGACCATTTTTTTCAATGGAAAGTACACCTTCTTCCTTGATATTCCCAGAAACAATTCCGGAAAATATCTTTCGCAAACTACTTGCAAGTTCATGTTGTGGCTGTTCAGAATGTAAATACAATGAAGACATAGCTGAATGAGTCGGACTAAACGGTTGCTGATAGTCTTGGTCAATATGCAACATCCAGTTGTAATAAAAGGCATCACCCATTTTTCGTCGAAATTCCCGAACACTCTTAATTCCTGATTGAATTCTTCGCGCAACTTGTTCCGGGTCATTGATAATAATTTCGTAAAATTTTCTTGCCTCTTCTCCTAAAGTAGCACCAATAAACCTGTCAATTTGTTCAAAATAATCTTTACTATCGTCAGGACCGGTAAAAACTAGGGGGAATGGTTGATCAGCATTTTTCGGATGCATCAGAATGCCAAGTAAATATAAGATTTCCTCAGTTGTCCCTACACCACCCGGGAATACTACAAATCCATGCCCGATACGAACAAAAGCTTCCAGACGTTTTTCTATATCAGGCATTACCACTAAGGTGTTTACAATTGGATTTGGAGATTCGGAGGCTATTATTCCCGGCTCAGTAATGCCAATATAACTACCATTGTAATATCGCTGTTTAGCATGCGCAATAGTAGCACCTTTCATTGGACCTTTCATTGCTCCAGCCCCACAACCAGTACAGATATCCAATTCGCGCAGTCCCAATTGATAACCAACTTTTTTTGTATATTGATATTCTATTTCATCTATTGAGTGTCCTCCCCAGCAAACCACTAAATTTGGTTCAGTCAGCCCTCTGAGCAATCCTGTATTTCGCAAAATATGATAAACAAAATCAGTGATAGAAGAGGAAAGGTTTAAATCATAACCTCTTTTTTTTGAGAGTTCTGTGCCCACAAACACGATATCACGTAAAACAGAAAAGAGATGTTCGTTTATTCCTTGAATCAGCTTGCCATCTACAAAAGCCTTTGGAGGAGCGTTCCTGAGTTCCAGCTTGATGCTTCGAGTTTGCTGGACAACTTCAATTCTGAAATCCGGAAAACTTGCGAGCATTTCTTTCCCGCTGTCTGTTTGACTGTCACTGTTTAGTACGGCCAGAGCACAACGTCGGAATAATTCATTAAGTCCTCCGTTTTGCGGATCACTTAGTTGACGTATTTCTTGCTGTGAAAGGAAATCGAGGATACCTTTTGGGCGGATACTGGCATCCATAATTATTCAAGGTGGAAGCTAAGTTTGAAGTAAAATCTGAAACATGCTCATATTTGCAGGTAACATGCCTTAGAGATTCTTTCATCTGTGTTGATGGAAAGTGATTTTTCCTGCCAGGAGCTAACAACAGAGGCGACCTTCCGGCACTAGACATTCACTAACCAGAACGTTTGACACAGACTGACCAGTCCGTTCAACAACTTACTCAACTAAATGGACTCCTTGATGGAGCAGAGACCGAGGGCATACTAGAGGTCGCTACACCAACTGCAAAAGAGCTGACTGATCGTAGTGTTTCTCTGCTACCGCATTCCGGACACTCTATCGGTGCATCCATTTCACACATACGTCGCAGTTCAGTAAAGCCGTTTGAACATTGCTGACACTGGTAATCATAAAGAGGCATTTTTTACCATGTATTATTAATTAATAAGTAAAATTTGACTGTAGCACAATTTAGTACTGAAAATCAATGTTTTTAGCCTTTTACAACAAACACTTTGTGATTTATTCATTCAGTTTTTATTATTAAACCCCATCACAATTTTTGTAAATCAACAATCAGACAATTACCGTGCGTGTAATCCTGCCTACCATACCCTCGTACACTCTAATAATACAAATGAACAGTGTTTAATGCTGCCTAAATCCAAGTTATTATTTCAGCATACAACAGTATAGAATCAGGTAATTCGTAAAAAAGTCATATCAAATGGGATAAAGCTAAATATTGACTTGTTTTTTCACGCTTTACAACCATAATGTCTTACGTTGATAGAGTTTCAAACATGTATAGTCATAGCCCCATTTCATCCCTAACTGTACTTTTTATTTGAGAGAACAAATGAACTACTACCGCATATTAACATCTATTTCCTTATCATTGCTATTGTTAGTAAAAACAGGCAGCGCGCAGAAGACAACCGCTGAGAACACAAATACAAGTCCTGGAAAAGCTGCCGAATCTAGTGTGAATTACAATTTCCATTTAGTGCCTGCAGGTGACAATATTAAAGTTTTTTACGATGCTGTAACCGGGCATATAGTCAGCAATAAAGGCATTCAGGATTTTTATTCCATTCCAACCATCGAGACACAGTGGTTATCAGCAATTTTAGATTCTGAGTCAAAGTGGCATGAGCAACTACAAAAACTGGAGCAAGATTATCGAAAAGCATTTCAGGAACGTGCCCAGTTGAAGTCAGGACAAAACGATCGATCAGTACGTATTGAAAATTACACGACAGCAATCGCTAAGATCGAAAATGAAATAGCAGAAATTCGTCGGCAGATTGTACAGATAAACGTGGATCAGCAAGTATACATCAACGGACTTCGTGAAATGCCCGTCACTAGTTTGGTTGCCATCAAGACACTTTACACTCCTGACTTGATGAACAACAAAAATAAGCTGGATGTTCTTAACAGCTCTATTTTCAAAAGTATTGAAGAACCTGTGCTAGGCCATGTATCTGTGACTTATGGCAAGAGCATGAACATACCATTCCAAGCAGGACACATACAGATTACATACTTATATCCGGAAAATATAACCCACTTCGATTCACAGGCCAACGAGCTTGTTTATCTGTTTTTGCGTGTTGAGGCATATCCTTTTTCAGCAGGATTTTCAAACGAGGAAAATGCTGTCACCAGAGGTGTAAATGTGAAAGTTCTTGCAGACATTGATCAGATTAAGGCCTACCTCAAAACTGCAAATGTTGGTGATAAACGCTTGCAGGACTGGTTAACAAAAGAATCCAACTATCAAAACGTCAGCAACGGACATCTTTTAAACACAATCCGAGGAAAACTGGATGATTTCAGAATCTTTAGGAATGGCCTGAAGCAGAGCATTTCCGAACTCACTTCAAAAGCAATAAATCTTGCAGCAAAAAGGGACTCTCTAGCTGGCAGTGGAGAAGAAGAAAGGATTGAGTCTGAGTACATACGTGCAAAAGGTCTCTATCATCAATATTATGCAAATCGAAAAGTCCTGACTCACGAGAAGTACACCCTTGAAAACGATGTAATGTTCAGCCGTTTCTACATGGAAGCTAAAGCAAGTAAAAAAAGTGGAAACGCAAAACAAAAACAAATGGTCGATTCAAATATTGCTGCCAACATACCTATCAGCGGAAGACCTTTGAAAGATATTTTTGCTGATATACTTACAAAGGCAAATCAAAAGAGTAAGATTGATTTGCAGAACTACCGGGAGAGGATTTACCGCTCAAACGAAGAGCAGACACAACTCATACAGGGTGAGTTAGAATGGGAAGTTAAAAATGAAGAGTTCAGCATTTTGAAGCTTACAAGGGGAAATGTTGGTTCAAGAAGTCATTTTGTGGTACACCTAGCCAAACGTACACAGTTGCGTTCAAAACCAGGTTTCCCTTCTCCAAAAAACGGTATTTGCAAGGCCACACTTCTATTCAAACGTGGAAAAGATGTTATGCGAAACTCCTCAAAAAAAAATTTGGATAACCTAGCAAAATGCTTACGCAAATTTCCTCAACAATTAATCCAAATCACTGGTCATACCGACCCTCTAAAGCCGAATTATGGAGAAGGCTCAAAATACAGCAATGTAACATTAGGTTTAAAACGTGCTGAAAAGACTATGGCAGCACTAGTTAAGTTAGATTTCAATCAAGGTCGTTTTGTTGTCATCAGCAAAGGCGCAAAGGAACCTGTTGCCTCAGGAAAGAAAGAACAGGATTCAGGTAAGAACCGCAGGGTTGAGGTTCTCTCAAAGCCAAACTTTGAAAATTATTAACCGAAATCTCAAGCAAAAATTCGGGTTCACAATATCTTACGCCTTACCGACTTAACTCAAAAGCAGAGTGGCAATCAAAACTGCCGCTCTTCACACACTTTAAGAGCACCTCAACAAGGAAAGTGGAGAGCTTTTCAAGGTGCGCTGAGTTGACAACCATGCTACTCCAACACTTAAAAATGTAACTCCGACAACACTGGAAAAACTTATCTGCCAGGTCCATTTCCAGATGTTTTCAAAGAACCACCAGGCAAGCCCATAGGATATCGCCAAACTGACAGCAACTCCGAAAAAACCTGCAAAGAATCCCAGCACCGCAAATTCAATCTGAATCATCTTTTGGATATCATGAAATCGGGCACCGAGCACTTTGAGCAGATTCATTTCCCAAAGTCGTCCTTCGACTTCGTAGCGGGCAATCGAAAATACTACCACCAGACCTGCCAAAATAGAAAGATAGGCCATTAACCTGAGTGCCATAACCATTTGATCTGAAATTTTCAGTACACGTTTGACCATACGAGTTACATCTATCGCAGAAACATTTGGAAAGTCCTTTACTATCAAGTTTTGGATGTGCAGCCTGCGGAGTCTATCCAACCCGCCGAGCGAAGCCAAAAAAGTTGCTGGTGCATCTTCTATTACGCCCGGTTGAAAAAGAACGAAAAAATTTGGCTGAAAGCTGTTCCATTTTACTCTTCTCAGATTGACAACTTTTGCTTCAACAGGAACTTCCTGCACATTGAATGTCAGCAGGTCACCTAGCTTCAACCCAAGCCTTTCAGCAAACCTTTGCTCGAGAGATACTTCTGCAGGCAAAGCTGATTCCCAATCATATTTTGTTGCCAACGGACGTCCTGAGACAATATATTCTGATTTTGATAACTGGGTTCGATAAGACAGATTAAATGTGTGCCTCCTGAAACGTTGCTCACGTTCTTGTTCACGAGTTCCAGGAGAGTCTTCATTTTCGGATTCAAAAGCCTCTCCATTTATTTTCTCCAAACGTGCCCTGACCATCGGAGAGAGGTAGTTCAACTTTACGTTTTCCTGGGCTAAAACATTTTGCAGCGGTGCAATTTGGTCCGGCTGAATATCGAACAGGAACAAACTGGGAATACGGTAACCTTCAGGACGGGAAACTTCTTCCTGCAGTCCTTGATATATTTGCGGAATTAAATTGATCAACAAGGTTCCTAGAGCAAGGGCAAGAAAACAAGAAATCGCCCCCGTTCGATTGCGTTGCAGATTGCGAAATGCTAGCCGCTTCATCGTTCCCCAGGCAGTGTAACTTCCACTGGATATTTGACTCAGTTTTCCTGCAAACATTAAAAGACCGAAGGCTACACTTCCCAACATTAAAATTGCGCAGAGCAGCAACCCCACAAAAACACTGCCCACCACCCACGAATGAGACTGCCAGACAGACAAACCCCAGGACAATACAAACAGCGGGAGATAACTCAAGCCTTGACGCCAGAACTGAGCTTCCGTGTCGTAATTAACAGCATTTTCATGAAAAAGATGAAGTGGCTGTACCGAGCGAATACGAGACAAAACCGGTAAACAAAAGACCAGACTGCCCACGCTGCCCATAACCAATGCAAGGAGCAAACTGGAGATATTCGCTTGCGTTACAAAGCCCCGTGGTAGAAATTGTTCAAGCAACATGGGTAAGAACGGCAGAATTACCAATGAAATGATTATCGCAAGCAGTGCAGCACCTGTTCCTAAGAAACCGAGCTGCCACAATACCATACGATAAGTCTGCTGACGGGTTGCACCCAGACTCATCATTATTGAAATTTCCCGGAAGTGGTGCACCAGATAATTTCGAAAAAGATATGCCGCGCCAATTCCTGCCAGAAAAACAGCAATCATGGCCACCAGACCCAAATAATCGTTTAAGTAACCCATCAATCGGCCCAGATTGTCACCTGCTCTTTTATGTGTCAGGACTCTGATTTTTGAGTCAGATCCGTCTAGTTTAATTATTTGTTTTTGAAGTTTACCCACTACCATGGACAAATCTGTTCCTTCCGGAACACGATACAAACTCTGGTAGCTGACTCTGCTTTTTTTGGTCAACAGACCAGTTTGCTCCATTTTTTCAAGACCAAGATAAACGCGGGGTGCAAGTCCAAATGATGAAAAGGAACTGCTTGAATCTTCAATAACTGAGTCTGCAATTCGAAAACTTTGCTCTCCAATTTTGATGTACTCGCCTACTTTAAGGTCTAACATATGCAGCAGTTCCGGATAGACCCATGCTTCTCCTGAAAAATCCAGACTTTGTTTCAGAATTTCGGGCCGCACGAAGCCACGCTTCTTCAAAACAATTTTTCCATAAAACGGGAATGCCTCCTCTATGCCTGTGACCTGCACCAGACGTGACTGATCCTTTGAGGCCACCATGGTGAACAGGCTTGTTTTTCGAGTGGAGAAAGTTTTTTCAGGAAGATTTGATTCCAGAATATTCAAAGTTTTATCTTTAAACGGGAAAAAGCTGGTCAAAGCAACATCAGCACCGAGAATAGCTTGTGAGTTCCGGCTCAAATGAATATCCAACGATTCTTTGAAGGAATCCAAAGCTATAAATCCGGCAAGACCAATAGCAAGATTAAAAAGGAAAAAGAGGCTGAAGCGTCGATTGTTCAACAACTCAAGCAGCGCTAGTTTGGGCCAGAAAAAATAAGAGGGCGAGATATATTTTTTTGAGAACCGAGAGCCTTGCAATCTCTGAGAATATGAATCTATGGAACTCTGGAGCGGCAAATTCATTGAAAGGTTCCGGAATAAAGGGTCAACTGCCTGGAACAGCGCTGCGCCAATTCGGTGTTATGCGTCACTAAAAGCAAGGTCATCCCAGTCGTATTCACCAGATCAAAAAGGAGATTGGCAACCTGTACTCCGGTTGCATTGTCCAGATTCCCTGTAGGTTCGTCTGCAAGCAGAATTGAAGGACGGATGACAACAGCCCGAGCTATGGCGACTCTTTGTGATTCACCACCACTAAGTTGATGTGGAAAATGTTTTTCACGTTCTGCAAGTCCAACATGCTGAAGAGCCTCTTGTGCCCGTACTTGACTATCTTCGTGCCCAAACATTTCCAAAGGCAAGCTCACATTTTCCAGTGCTGTAAGATGAGGCATCAAATAAAACTGTTGAAAAATGATCCCTATGTTTTCTGCGCGGAATTGCGTCAGTTTCGCTTCACTCATTTCAGAAATTTGTTGATCCCGCAACCTAAGAGACCCGTAAGTTTGCCGATCCAGTCCGGCAAGCAGAGATAAAAGAGTCGACTTTCCGCTACCGGATTGTCCAACAACCGCTACGGTCTCGCCCTCCTGGACTTCAAGATTTAAGTTTTTCAGAACCTCAATTTGACCTGTTCCTGCATGGGGAAAGGATTTGTAAAGTCCGCTAATTTCAAGAATCATAATCTTGTCCTGAATATTTTTGCTGAATTTTATTAATATTTCATTGTATAAGTTTACAAAAATCATTGACTGAAATCAAATCTAGACCTGCTATTTTTAGTATCATTTTGTAACGTTTTAGCAAAACAGATCTTGCCTTATTACCTTGTTTTGAGGTTTTTGACATGTTGTATCAGATATAATTTATTTTTTGCTGACATTGTGTATTTTCTCGTTAGCTCCTATGTCCTATATTTTAGTAAGTCTGCTTTTTTGCTTATAGATAGTGACTTTTTCAATAGACTAATGACCTGTCTGTTATTTCCTCTTTAAATTAAATATTTTCTTCGTAGTTATATTCCCAATCACTATCCCCTTTATTCTACTTTTTATAGGGTTTTTCTTTTTATGATGAAGTAATGAATCTCTAAAGAGATTTGCAAATAAACCAGCCAGTCATCTTTTAAGGGCCAGTCTGCTTTTTTGTTTTTTAATCCAAAACGTTATGTTAAACTTGTTACGGGTAAATGTAAAAAAAGTTAAAAAATTGAGGTGTTTTTATGAAACGCCCATGAACTATCTGGCTCGCAAGTTCAGGATGCCATGTCGGATGCGCAAGTCCACAACAAAAAATATTACTAATCCTTGCACTCGTGTGGATTTCTGTAGACAGTTTTGTTAATTATTTTAGAGGAAATATGATGGAGACAGTAAACATTTTTCTTATTGGTGCAGGAACAGGTGCAGTTTTGTCAATTATCAGCATGCTTATAATCAGTGCCGCAAACGCAGAGCAATATCCACTGGGAGGGTTCCTACCGGCATTATGGATGGTGGCTGACCTAGGAGTGACTTCCCAACTTGTGGCTGCTGGAATATTGATGATGGGTGGAATGACAGGCTATTACCTGGTACTGACATTTTGGAGGGAACGGCCAGAATCTTTGAAAAAAGGAGTCCCGCAACAAAACGATGCTCCACATGACTCACCAGTTGAAATCACTACTGAACATCCTACTTTAACGGTCAGCGGAAAGTCGTTAGCCGAATTTCTTTAGAAACTCTCCAGCTTAGCGGATAATGTTGTGTTCCGGTCCAAACGGAAAGCTGGTAATATTTTCTGCACCGTTTTCTGTAAGAACAAGTATGTCATGTTCACGGTACCCTCCAGCACCAGGCAGAGTTTCCGGAATCATTACCATTGGTTCCATTGAGATGACCATGTTCGGTTCCAAAACAGTTTCAATATCCTCACGCAATTCCAACCCCGCTTCACGTCCATAATAGTGCGAAAGGCTCCCGAATGAGTGTCCATATCCAAAGGCACGGTATTGAAGAAGATCATGTTTTCGAAATACTTCGTTCAGTTCTCCAGCAATATCACAACAGCGCACACCGGGCCGGATCAATTCCAAACCACGTCTATGAACCTCAGCATTGGCTTCCCATATTTCCAAATGACGGTCTGATGCATGATCGAAAAATAAAGTCCTCTCTAAAGCCGTGTAATACCCGCCAATCATCGGGAAGCAGTTTAGACTGAGTATATCCCCTTTTTGAATTTTACGTGTGCTGACAGGATTGTGAGCACCATCTGTGTTGATTCCCGACTGAAACCAAGTCCAGGTATCCATAATATCACTATCCGGATAGCGTTTCGCTATTTCCCGCACCATTACCTGAGTGGAGTGCAAGGCAACTTCATGTTCCGGAACTGCTTCCCCAATCGCCTCTACGCAGGCATCACCTCCAAAATCGGCTACTTGCGCACCACTGCGGATCAATTCTATTTCTTCTGTTGATTTAACCATCCGCTGGCGCATAGCGATTTTAGAAATGTCTACAAATTCTGCTGCTGGCAGTGCGTCTTGAAGTTTTTTCAGGTTTTCCAGATTAATGTGATCATACTCAACACCAACGCGGCCTTCATTGGAAACTTCCTGTTTTGCAGCCCTGAAATAATTATCTCTTTCCCAGTCAGTAAAAATAATATTTTCTCCATAACCACGCCGCCAGGGTTGCCCGCCGTCAATATTTGCAGTAATTGACTTGAGCTTTTCCTGTGTTACCACCAGACCATAGGGACGTCCAAATGAGCAATAAACAAAGTGGTTGTAATAATTGATGTTATGGATGGAGGTGAATAAAACTGTCTCTAAGTCTTCGGCTGCCATCTGGACCCGCAATTCTGCAAGACGGCTTTCCATTTCGTCAGCTGAAAATATGGAAGATTTTTTTATTCCATTCTCTATAGAAATAAGCTGCTCCATTACTAATCTTTCTTCAGGCAATACTTATCGTATTAC
>JAKUUI010000055.1 GCA_022448485.1 SAR324 cluster bacterium | reverse complement strand
GGGCACATCAATCACACAATCAGCTAATATTTTGGTTGCACAACTGAGTCTTCTGCCTTCTGCAAGTGATTTTTTGGGACGCTCTGCATATGCTTTCTCAGTTTCACAAAGTGGCGAGATATTTTCTGCTTTGGAATTAATTCTGTGTTTGGGGAATTCTCCTGTAGCTTGAACAATCTGGCAACGCCCGCAAATTCCGCGACCTCCACAAACCGAATCAATGTCGACACCCAGATTTTGTGCGGCCTGTAATACAGGAGTCCCCACGGGGAAATATCCGCGTTTTCCTGAGGGAGTAAAAACAACTCGTGCTTCACTAACTTTTGAGGAAAGAGGCATGTAAAGGTTTCAGTTTTGAGACTTAGAGGCCGGTCCTGACTTGCCTCTAGTTGTTAATACTTTGACATTCAATGAGCCAGGCAGCAGATTTGGCGATTCCACCGAAAGGATAAAGGTGGAGTTGATCGTAGCCACTCAGTTCCGAAATTATTTTGTCCGGTTTATTGACAAACATCAATTTGCTGAGACTCAATCCCTGTTTACGCAAAACATTTGTAGAAGCTTTTACTCCGCAAACCTTAGCAAAACGCATCAATGTTTTTATGGTCGATGGGCCGGGTATGCCAAGGTGAATCGGATTCCGGATTCCTTTTTCTCTAAGTCCGGAAATCCAGGCATTGGTTCCATCAGTATCAAAACACCACTGCGTTACGATGCGGGCAGGAATGCCACGCTCTTCCGTCCAACGCAATTTTTCAAGCAAATGGAATTCAGAATTTGGATCGTCCGGATTTCCTTCCGGATGGCCGGCAAAATCAAAAGCGTTAATTCCGTATTTTGCCAATAAACCTGTTTTCAATAAATCCATTACACAGCTAAAGTCGCCTGCCGGTTGAGAATTACCACCTCCGATCAACAAGGCTCTCTCGATTCCTGCTTCCTGAAGTCCGGAAAGACATGCACTCAATTCCTCAACTCCGGCAAAACTTCGTGCTGCAATGTGCGGTACAGCATGTTTCCCAACAGCTTTAATTTGTTGAGCAGTCTGGATAGTTTCCCAACAAGCAGCGCCTGGAATCATGGTGATATAGACTTCGTTTATAAAATCCGGAATCAACGACACTTCAGCAAAATTGTGTGGCAAAATTTCCATGGACCATTTAGTTTGTTGCTCAAGGTTGTCTTGGAGATCGTCCGTTGTTTCTATAGTCATATTGCTTTCGAAGGAGTCTGATTCTCTGGTAAGTATTTCCATTATTATTGCTTTGCTAATTGTAGTTGAAAAATAACAGGATTCTCAAGAATTGAATCTGTACGCAACCAACTGCACACGCAATGCCAACAAATATCTTACTGATAATATTAAATAAAATTAAATAAAATAATAAAATAAGAACTTAGAGTTCCGTTTATTATTTGCTAGTTGAGACTGGTAGATAACCTTCATGAGTGAATCAAAAAAATATAACTTTACACAAAAAATAAAAGATATAAATAACAGTAAGATAATTATAAATTGCTTCTAAAATAAATTAGAATGAAGATAGGAATAAAAAAAGAACTGTCAGTTCCGAAAAACTAAAAATAAGAATAATGAGTTCCGATTAGTTGAAATATAATTATTTTGCATAAAAATGACATACTGAAAAAGTGCCGATATCTCATAAGATAACTCACATACGTTCAGAATTACACGATAAACTCATGATTGTCGAGTTGTTAAGTGTAGCAATGTCAATTCATGCAGCAGCTTTTTTACCAGACCGGAATACAGGAGCCATGGAATTGAGATCTTCGTCGGCAAGATGACAGGAGATGTCATGTCCGGAAGAAAGATGTTTCAAAGGCGGAATTTCGTAGTCACAGAGTCCTTCGATTTTGCGGTGACAACGGGTGTGGAAAGGGCAACCTGAAGGAGGATTGAGAGCACTGGGGATGTCTCCTTCTAAAATAATGTGCTCTTTTACAATGTCCGGGTCAGCAATTGGAACGGCAGAAAGTAAAGCTTCTGTATATGGATGATAAGGTGGAGAGAAAATTTCGTCAGCAGAACCCTGTTCGACGATTCGTCCTAGATACATGACAATCACACGATCTGCAAGATAGCGTACCATGCTCAGATCGTGACTGATAAAAAGCAAAGTTGTTTTCTCTTTGAGTTGAATATCTGTCAGCAATTCAGTGATTGCGGCCTGGACGGAAACGTCCAATGCGGAAACCGGTTCGTCTGCAACAACCAGAGAAGGTTTGCCGGCAAAAGCCCGGGCTATGCCGACCCTCTGCTTCTGTCCTCCGGAAAGCTGACGTGGGATGCGCCTTTCAAATTCACGAGGTAGTTTGACCAAATCCAGCAGTTCCAGCATTTGTTCTCGTCGATTATCCGGAGACTGACCGACCCCGAATTTTTCCAGGGCACGCATAATTTGATTACCGATGGTGTGACTGGGATTGAGTGTGTCAAACGGGTTTTGAAAAACAATTTGCAGATGAGCAACAGTTTTTACGCTACGCCTTTCCACAGGACTATATGCTAAATCTACACCTTCAAATTCGGCATTTCCCTGAGACGCTTCCTCCAAACCCAGTAAAATTTTTGCTAATGTTGATTTTCCGCATCCGGATTCGCCCACAATGGCTACGATTTCTCCCTTTTTTGCTTCAAAACTGATGTTCTCATTGGCTTTCACTGTTCCGGATTTACTGGACGCAAACAAGGCATTTGCAGAGACATCGTAGTGTTTGCTGAGGTTGTGGACAGCCAAAATAGTGTTTCCCATTTCCATTTTTTCAGCTTGGACCGAAGATTCCGGAACAGCATTCCAGTCAATTTCGGATACCCGCAGACAACGGCTGAAATGTTCACTATCGTTGACAGAGATCATTGGTATTTTCTTAACATTGCATTTCCCGGACTGAAAATGATTACAGCGCGGACCAAAATTACAACCCTGTGGGCGTTCATGCGGAAGCGGCAATTGTCCAGGAATTGGAATCAGCGGTTGAGCAGTTTTATCGGTACCCGGAAGAGGAATTGAGCGGAGCAAACCTTGTGTATACGGATGCAGCATTTTCCGGAAGACATTTTTTATCTGCCCGCTTTCGACTGCTTCTCCGGAATACATGACAGTGATACGGTCACAAGTTTCCAGGATCAAACCTAGATTGTGTGAAACAAAAAGCATAGATGTTCCAAATTCTCTTCCAAGATCACGAACCAATTCAACAATACCCGCTTCAACAGTGACATCAAGTGCAGTTGTTGGTTCATCGAGTAAGAGCAAAGTTGGCTGAGACAGAAGAGCCATTGCAATGACAATACGCTGCTGTTGCCCTCCAGAAATTTGGTGTGGGTAAGATTGGAAGATACGTTCCGGGTCCGGAAGCCGTACTGCCTCCAGCATTTCCAGGGAACGCTGCTTTGCTTCCTCTATGCTGATGTATTCGTGCGATAGAGGAACTTCCATTAATTGCAGACCGACACGCATTGCTGGATTCAAAGAAGCCATCGGTTCCTGATAAATCATGGAAATCTGAGATCCACGGAGTTCGCGCAGTTCTGCTCCGGTCATTTCTGTCATTTCACGTCCCCGGAAACGTATACTGCCCTCAGTTATTCTTCCATTTCCACCAAGATAACGCATAATTGCCAGTGCCACGGTGGATTTGCCACACCCTGATTCACCGACAAGTCCCATCGCTTCGCCTGCATGCACAGTCATTGAAAAATCCATTACCGCAGGAATTTCTCCATGACGGGTGAAGAAGGAGACTGACAGATTATTGATTTCAAGGATGGGTTCTCTCATTTCTGATTTCTAATTTATTTTTCTCAATCTTTTAGTGATTCTTCACGCAGCCCATCTGCCAGCAAATTGAGTCCCAGGACAAAACTTGCCAGAGCAATGGTTTGCGGCAGGACAATAGTCGGGACCAGGCGGATGAGACCACGAGTTTGATTAATCATCGACCCCCAGTCCGGACTTTCAGGCGCCAAACCTAAACCGAAAAAGCCGAGTGTGCCTAGCAGTATGGTTGTGTAACCAATGCGCAGACAGGCATCAACGATCAGCGGACCTCTAGCGTTGGGCAGAATTTCCCAGAGCATTATGTACCACGGAGTTTCACCACGAGTCTGGGCTGCGGCTACGTAGTCACGGGTTTTTATGTCCATTGTCAATCCACGGACAATCCTGAAGACTCCAGGAGAACTGGCGAAAACTACTGCCGCAAAAATGTTTAGTTCATTAGGATCCATTGAAATCAAACCCAGTGGGTCGGAATTGAAAACTACTCCAGAATAGAGCCATCCTCCCAGTATGAGTATGATTACACTCCATGGAAATAGTAACCCGGGACGTTCCGAGAAACGGCTCCGGAGGACTGTCAGGGAGAAGATGATGGGAAACATAAAAAAGACACCGGCCATCACATTGGGTAAAGCCGTCTCGCGTATTCCTGGGGTTACCAACAGATAAAACAAAACAATCACAGGGAACGACAAAATCAAGTTGGCAATGAATGATAGTATTGCGTCTACACGTCCACCCTTATAACCTGCGGGCAGTCCCAGAGTGATGCCCACCACAAAAGCCACCAGTGTTGCGGCTGGAGCAATCATTAGCACAAATCGACTTCCGTGAACCATCCGGCTGAAGAGATCACGACCAAGATTGTCTGAACCGAAATACATTGGAATCATACTTTCGGCCTCAACAATTCCCGGAGGCTTCTTTCGGTATCGGAAAAATTGTTCAAGTGGCTCGAAGGTAGAGACAATGTCCGCGAACAAAGCGGTGAATAGCCAGAAAAGCACAATCATCAGTCCTGTTATACCTACAGCGCTGTCTAAAAGGTGTCCAAAAACACCGAGGCGTTTGCGATACATCCGCATCAGCAAGTAGGTAATAAGCATAGCCAGCCAGACCGGCCAGAAACGGACGGCAACTCCCCCCCACAATTCCCATATACTTACAGTATCCATAATCAGGACTCAACTCTAATGCGGGGATTTAGGTAAGCATAACCCACATCTGAAATCAATTGTGTTCCAATCACCACTAAAACTGAAACTAATGAGCAGGCCAGCAGCATATCAACATCGTTGTTTTCAGCGGCTTCTACCAGTGTCCAGCCGAAGCCTTTGTAATTAAATAATTTTTCTACAATTACCACACCGGTAAGCAGCCAGGGAAACTGAAGCAGAATAACTGTGAATGGTGCAATAAGAGCGTTTCTAAGGGCGTGTTTGAGTACAACTGTCTTGAACGGAAGTCCCTTTAGATGTGCTGTACGTATGTATTGAGAGGTCATGACTTCACTCATCGAAGCCCGTGTCATGCGGGCAATATAACCCATACCATAAATTGACATGGTCATCACAGGCAGTGTGAAATTTTCGAAGGTGATGTCTTTTACGTTTGCTACTCCCTTAAACCAGCCCAGAAGTGAAGCAAAGATGACGGTAAAAAGAATCCCGCTCACATATTCCGGAGTGGCAGTTGTAGTGACGGAGAACAAGGAGAGGAATCGGTCCAGGGCTGAGCCTTCGCGCATTCCACTGAGAATGCCAATCAGTAGTGCAGATGGAACCATCGTCATCAGCACCCAGAAAGCCAGTATTCCTGTATATCCCAAACGCTTAGGCAAGGCCTCATTGACTGGCATGCGGAATCGTGTCGAATAACCAAAATCTCCGCTGAGAACTCCTGCTGTCCATTCGCCGTAACGTACAATAAATGAACGGCGGTATCCGTTTTTTTCAAGCCAGCTGTCCACATCTGCCTGGCTCATGCGGTTATTGTTTTGCTCCAGTGCCAGCTTACGCAAATTAGGCTCCAGATTACCCAGGTAAAAAACTACAAACGACAGAACTAACATGGTCAAGACCATGATAAATGTGCGTTGAAGTATAAAGTGGCTCATGGGGAGGCTTTGTGAAAGGGAATAAGATGGGCGGACACATTTGCCCGTACAGTGCTTATTACAGAGGGCGTACAATAATGTACGCCCTCTGTAATAGAATTTCTGAAAGTATTCTCCACCAAGCAAAAAGTGGAACTATACTTCAGCTGAGCCAGACTTCTTCGTAATGATGCTCAAAAGTCTGGTGCATTCGCGCACCATGAACATTTTTCGTGGAATGGTTATAAAGCGAACGCCAGTAGGGTTGAATAATGACTCCGGAATCCTGTAGAATTTGCTCAATATCACTCATCAAGGCTTGACGCTTGCCAACGTCTGCAACACCCAGGGCTTCATCCAGCTTTTTGTCAAACTCCGGATTGGAGAAAGCGGTCTCGTTCCATTTTCCGATTGCGGAAGAATGATAGGCCAGCTTTAAAACTTGAACGCCGAGCGGACGCATATTCCAGTTGGTAGTGGAAAATTGATACTGTACCCAGTTGTTCCAGAAAGACGCCCCAGGAAGAACAGTTCGCTTTACCTTGATTCCGGCTTTGCGCAGTTGTCCGGCAATTGCGTCGGTGGTGTTGCGCCTCCAGTCATCGTCAATCGAAATCAACTCGAATTCACGGTCAGCAACACCTGCTTCTTTAAGTAAAGCTTTGGCTTTGGCCGTATTACGGCTGACTGAAGAGAGCTTGTAGTATTCAGGATGCATAGGACCAACATGATGATTTTCTGCTGGTTTACCAAGCCCGTTATAGCCCAACTCCAACACAACAGAATTGTCCACAGCCAGCTGAAATGCGTTGCGAACCTTCTGGTTGTTGTAAGGGAAGGCACTGATATTCATCCGTGCGACAACCGTTGCGGCGGTCACTACTTCGTTTTTGTTCAAACCCAATCCATCCAGAATTTCCACAAAATCACCTGTGCTGGTGTAGTTTAAATGAACATCACCGGCTTCAAAAGCGGATATTTCAGCTTGCGGGTCTGTTCCGTAATCGGTGTATTCGATGCCGTCCAGAAAGACTTCACCACCCCACCAGCCGGACTTACGGCGTTTGAGTTTTGCACCCACGCCGACTTCGAATGATTCCAGTTCAAACGGTCCTGTGCCGATGGGAGCTTTCTTGAGGTCACCGCCATTTTTTTCGAAATCGCGATGGACAATCAAACCCGGATAATCCGCAATGCCCGGAATAATACTTATGTCCGGCTGCTTCAATTTCAGGCGTACCGTATAATTATTAACTTTTGTAATTGCTCCTGAACGGGCTTTTTTGGTTGCTGAATCCACTAGAGCTTCCATGCGGCTGGCCATGGAGTTTCCTTCAACTGCACCGTCACACCAGCGATTGATGTTAAACACCACATCATCGGCGTTGAAGGTGTCGCCATTGTTCCAAGTTGCACCTTTGCGCACATGAAGCGTGTATTGAGTCGCATCGCTGTTGACTTCCCAACTCTCAAGCAACATGCCTTTGAAGGTGAAGTCCGCTGTGTAGCGTACCAATGGTTCACAAAACTGGCGGGCAACATTACCCATTTCAGACCAGTCATAAATACGCGGGTCTTTGATGTCTTTGATATTCATCGAAACCTTCAAGACCCCGCCTTTTTTACCTGCGGCATTCGCAGTTTTCGGAAAAGGCAGACCGAGCAGGCCATAGGCCGCAGCTGCGCTAAATCCGAGCGCACTGGCCGTTGCAAGAAATTCGCGGCGGCTGATTTCACTCTCGTTTGCGGTTCCAGCAAGCTGCTGGACAAACCGGCGAACGGGTGTGTTTTTGGGTGGGGTTTTACTTTTACTCATATTCCTCCTAAGTGAGGTTTTTTAATTTGCCGCATCCGCGACGTTTGCAGGCGGTGATTCCGCCCGATAAGAACAATTTGACATCATTGATAGAATCAAAAAATTTGTGTTCCTCCTGTGTATAAATGGTTAATCAATTGCCGCTTTAGCGGCGGTTACAGGCAGTGATTTGACTGAAAGCTTAGCACTTGAAATCATTGTGTCAAGTGAAATATTTGATAATCACGCAAAATACGGAATTTTTTTGGTATTAAATAAATATTTCCGGAATAAATTACGATAGCCCCGGATTAAATAGCCGTGATTTTGTTTTAACAAATCTTCACGTTTCTCACGAAATAGAGCCGGAAGTTTGTACCACGCCATGTCCGGCGTGTTGTGGTGCAAAGCGTGATAATTATTGTAAAGATATAAAATTCCAAATAGAGATTCTGCTTCCAAAACAGCGGTGCGTCCCTCACATTCCGTGTGACTCCTGTGTTCGGCAAAGGAACGTAAAAGTGTGAACGATGTTCCTGGATAGGCCAACAAAAACAGATATTCCCAGAACGGAATACCGCAAACTCCGGAAACCCAACCCAAGGTGAGCCCCAATCCAAATAAATGCCAAATCCAGGCTTTCAAATGAATGCTGTCACCTTTAGTTGGGTTTCCATGGCAGCTGCTGAATTCCAGTAGTTGTACGGGGTTGCCCCTGACCTTTGCGTTTTCGTTCTCTAGGCATATTTTATTACATAAAAAAAGGTTTAAGTTTTAGACAATGTTAATGCTTATATTCTTAAACGTTGATTTAAGTCTTCAAAGGCAAAGCCGCCACAATATGCACCCGTGGGTGTTCGCCGCCGTTGATTGCGGTGTGATAACCGCGTGTGTCTGTAAAATAAACTGAACCGTCTGCCGGTATATGTGTGACGTGATGGTTGATGACAAAAAGTGAACCAGGATTTGTGATGATCGGAATATGAAGCCGAGGCTCCGGATCACGATGCCACGAATTGCAAGTGAGGGGCTCCTTCAACAGCACCCGCATCCGACCAATCGGAAAACGCCGCGTCAATTCCTGATGCAAAGTTTCGAAATAAGTTCCCTTAAATTCAGGACAAAGTTCTGAAAATGCAAATTCATCCACCGCCTCATCCCGGGCCACTTCTTCATAAGTGTTATCGGGACGCAAATAATAAAGCCCAATCAAGTCCATATCGGAGGCATCACCCGCACCGGACGTTCCGACGCTTCCGGGGCGGCGTGTCAAAGGAATTACACCAAAACCGCCGCCCAAATCCACCACACATTTTTGCGCATCCTCCAATGCTGTGCGTAACCTGGTAATGTCAAAACGCAAATTCAACTTCTCGATTCCTGAACCGGGTTGAAATTTAGCAACTGTGTCCGTAATCCGATTTTCGCCAAGCCATTCTTTCATCAGCGCCTGATCTTCTTCCAGGCTATCAACCTGTGATGTAAGTACTTTTTGTCCCATTTAAGACCTCGCATTTAGAACTCAAAGCATTTCCATTGTAAAAGGATAACTCGATTGTCGTTCGACTCCTGTTTCTGTCACGATAACTTGCTCTTCGAGTTTTACACACTCACGCCCTCCTACAGAACCGATGACGGATTCTACGCAAAGAGTCATGCCGGCTTCAACCAAGCCGTCATAGCCTTTCTCTTCAAATTCGTCACAGTGTTTAATGTTCGGATATTCGTCTGCAAGACCAACTCCGTGAATCAGCGTTGTATAGCGATTAGTTTGAAATTCATCCGGAATCTGCCAGCATTTTTCTGAAACTTCCCGGAATGTCATTCCGGTCTTCAAAACCGAAATATTGTGTTCAATTTGTTCATAGGCTCTGGCATACAAACGTCGTTGTTCGTCATTTGGTTTTTCTCCGCAAACCCAAGCACGTGACATGTCAGAGCAATATCCGTAAGGCCCGATCAAGTCGGTATCAAAACTGACCATATCACCTTTTTCAATTTGACGCATCGAACATTCCCTGTACCAGGGGTTTGTACGTGGTCCGGAAGAAAGCAGTCGAGTTTCTATCCACTCTCCTCCAAGACGAATGTTCGTTTCATGCAGTTTCGCCCAGAGTGCATTTTCCGTAATTCCGGGTTCCAACGCTTCGTGCATGGAGCGAACGCCCGCTTCACAAACATCCATTGAGGCCTGCATCAGTACCAATTCTTCTTTGGATTTGACTGCCCGTGCGGTTTCCGTAATTTGCTCGCCTTCGACAAGTTCCAAACCTTTTACGCGTAAGGCATCACAACCTGAATGGGACAGCGTATCAATCGCCAGCCGACGATTCCCGCCACCGTGATTTTTCATCAAATCCGCAATTTGTGCGGCAAATTCCTTCACATATTCACCACTTCGATATCCGGATCCAAAATAATAAAATGTCGGTAGTACCCTATATTCGTCGATGGTCGGAATTCCTTCCGACAAGTGCGGATGATTGGCGAAATCGAAAAGAATTACCGGCCCATCCAACGCCACAAAAGCGCAACGGGCTTCATAATGCGAACACCAAATTTGCATATTTGTCGCATCCACTGCATAACGTGTATTGAGCTGATTGAACAGCAACAATCCGGCAACATCAAACTCTTCCATTTTCCCGCGTAAGCGTTGCAAACGATAACGCCGCACTGTGTCTAAATCAACTGGTGCTTCAGAATATTCCATGGCGCCGTGTTGACGGACGCCTCCTGTCTTTAGTGCCTGGATAGATGATAAAGTCATATTTTTCTCATTGCTTTACGGTTTAATGATTCAACCCCGCATCCGGTTTCCGGATGGGTCAAATAGAGGTTCGGCTTGCAAAGTTGCCGGACAGCGTTCTCCAAGAGATTCAGAAATCCGTCGGCGCACCACCCTCTTCCTTGCGCTTGGCGACAAAGGCCTGAAGTTCTTCGCGAATGGACGGGTCGGTGGGCGGCGGTTCGAACTCGGCAAGAATCTGTTTCCAGATCTTGTTGGCGCGTTGCGGAGTCTGTATGCTACCGCGTTCTTCCCAGTTTTCGAAGTTGCTCCAGTCACTGAGGAACGGGGCGTAGAAGGCTGTCTCATAGCGCTCCAGTGTATGTTCGGTACCGAAGAAATGCCCGGTCGGGCCGACGTCGCGAATTGCCTCGAAGGCCAGGTCTCCCGCGCTGGTCGTCACCGGCTGCATGTAATGGATCATCTGTTGTAAGGTCTCGCAGTCCATGACGAACTTTTCATAACTCGCGCACAAACCGCCTTCCAGCCAGCCGGCGGAGTGATAGACCACGTTAGTACGTGACGATACGCAGGCCCACAAGGAAAAAGCGCTTTCCCAGGCCGATTGCGAGTCCGGATAGTTTGCCGCGCAGGCGTTCGAGGAACGCAACGGCAGATTATAGAAGCGCGCCATTTGTCCAGACATCTGCGTGGCACGCATGTATTCGGGCGTGCCGAACGCGGGCGAACCAGTTTTCATATCCACATTCGAGGTAAAAGAGCCGTAAATCACTGGCGCGCCGGCGTTCACGACTTGCAGCAGGACGATTGCCGCAAGGCCTTCGGCGGTCTGCTGCATGACCGCGCCCGGCAGGGTAACAGGGGCCATGGCGCCGGACAAGGTGAAGGGCGTCACGGAGACCACCTGCCCGCGTCTTGCGAGGCGCATTGCACCGTCGAGCATCGGCAGGTCGTGTTTCAGCGGCGATGACGAGTTGATGTTAGTGAACATACGTGGCGAGGCGTCGAACTCGTCATGGGTCAGACCGCCGGCAATACGCACCATCTCCATCACATCTTCGACCCGCTCCTTGCCGAGACTGTATGCGTGTACGACCTTGTCGGTCAGCGTGAGCTTGTCGTAGAGGCAGTCCAGGTGACGCACGGACGCATGGATATCGACGGGCTCGACAGGATACCCACCTGCCAGGTGGATACAGTTGAAATACTGGGTCAGCTTGATGAAATCCCGATAGCTTTCCTGATCACCAACGCGGCGGCCACGGTCCAGATCGGAGCAGTTCGGTGGGCTTGATACGTTGACGAACAGCATCCGATTGTCGCCGATCGTGACTTTGCGCTCGGGGTTGCGCGGCGTGATGTCAAACCGGGAGGGGGCTTTGGTAACCTGCTCCATGACGAAGTCACGGTCCATCCGCACGTTGTCGGAATCCGCGGCGACGGTACAACCGGCTGCTTTCAGGATCCCTTTGGCTTCTTCATTAATAAATTCGATGCCAATTTCTTCGAGGATGCGCATGGCGCCGTTGTGGATTGCCTGCACGCCCTCTTCATTCAGCGGTTCGGTAGGAGCATCCGGATTCTCTGGCAGTGTCCAGGGGATTTGGCTGATTGCCGCCGCGCTTACTTCGCGGCGCGCATTGTCCGCGCGGCCCCTGCCGCGTCTGCTTCGTCGTCCACCTTTGTCAGTCTCTGCCATGTAGTTACTCCCAGTTGAGAATGACCTTGCCGGACTTGCCCGAAGCCATCGTGGCAAAACCTTGCGCAAAGTCGTCTATATGAAATTCGTGGGTCAACACCGGTCCTTATACCCTTGCATCGTTATCTCCGGATGGAACTCGGTGAATACCGCACATTCGATCCGCCACCCAGTTTTGATAACGGTGCAGTGGTTCTTCGAATTTAGAACACATTCGTCCGCCTGTAAATGCGGTGTTGCTCAAGCCCAGTTGGACCCGTTCGACAATGCCCAAATCTTGAGTGTTGACCATGTCCCAAAATTTAACCAATTCTAAAAACATAGAAGTGTACGACTCGTTATCCAGAGTCCCCGGAGGTGTGAGTAAGAAAGTCCGTTCCCTGGTTTGGTTTGCACGAATCGGGTCGGTGATCATACAAAAAGCATGATTCGGCAGTATGGTGATTGTGACATTGGGGAAAATACAAATGTGATACGCTGCCTCCAGATGTTCTTTGTTCAAGCCCTGTGCCGCAGGGAGATTCAGCCATACTGAATCCATATCCCGCGAAACAGGTGTCGTCAGCATGCCAGTATACATCCCTGCTCCCTGACTACGGTGATGGTCTTCCATGCGGGAAACACTTGTAAGTTCTGGATGCACAAATGGCAAGTG
>JAKUUI010000054.1 GCA_022448485.1 SAR324 cluster bacterium | reverse complement strand
ACCAACGTAAATGATTTTCGGGCGATATTAGTAATGTCTGCAGAATCTGACTAATTTTCCATATTCAACTCTGTTTCACCATTCCAGCGATAATATTTAAGATTTGTTTTTCCTAACTGATCAAATTGAATGCCTTCTCCCTCCAGTAATTCTTGCTGAAGTAACTCTCCGGAACCTCCGCTTCGGCTGCTGATTTTCCCCTTATAATTGATTACTCTCTGCCATGGAATCTCAGAGTCGACAGGAATTGCAGATGCAGCATAGCCCACCATACGGGCCGTACAGCCTCCAACAATTTCTGCAATTTGACCGTAAGTGGCTACTTTCCCGCGTGGAATTAGCCGGATTATTTCATGGATTTGATGATAGAGAGGGGGCTTCACTGGATATTAGCTGCCGGATTTTACTAAATCTTTAGTTTTTGCTTGTGGGACAGAGGTTTCTGCTGCAGAATCTTTTGTCTTATTTTGCACCAACTGCAGATGTTCCTGCGACTTCATTGACTGAGAAGAAGTCGATTTTTCAAAGTATGTAGTGGTCTCTAAAACACTAAAATCTTTTTCAAAAAAAGTCATCCACTCATAATCTTCAGTCATGCTTCGCAGGCGCAAGATCTGATTTTCATAAATCGAGATGATAAAATCGTCTTCCAGCATAGGCATAGGATGAGAAACCACTTGGAATTCTAAAGTGCAAGTGCCTATTGCATTTCCTAAAAAAAGGAAGTCATCAGGGGTGTTCCCAAAAAGGGCCGCTTTGATTTGTCCGGATTTGCCGACAATTCCCAGGCGTTTGTATGAACTGTTAATACTGATATCACGCAACTTTGCCATCACATCTTTAGTGACCACTGTCTCAATTAGCGGTCCTTCATCTGGTGGATTCCAGCGGGATGCAAAATTGAAGGAACTGGTTGCAGGGTTAAGATCCAAAGTTTGTTCCTTGCTTGTGCTGAGATTACTTACGTGGAGCCGATTTGAGACAACCTGGAACTCTAACTTGGCAGGATTTTTGTTCTTTAGTAGTTTAAAGAACTTTGCTTCTATAGGTATAGACCAAACCGGTTCATTTCCTGGAAATTGTGAAGTCAAATTAGCAGAGATGTTACCCGATTTTAAAAATACATTTTTTGTAGTACCCTCCATGACAAGATGTAGAGCTTCATCGCGATAAATCAGCAGCATTCTTCCTGTAAAACCTTTTTCCAGATCAACCAGAATCTTATGCAAATTTGTCGACATTTTAAAGGTGCCGTCATCCTCGATTTTTAGGAATGGAGTCAGGGTTTCAATGTAAGTTTCCCCTTTTTGCTGGAAATGCCCGCTCAGTTTTTTTTCATTCCAAAAAGTCAGCAATTCAGGTGGATCTACTCTGCGCACATCGCCGGGAAAACTGTTTCTTGCGATTTGCCATGATGAGACCTTTTTTTCCTTTATCAAGTCCGAAATTGTTTTTCCGTTATGGTCTGTCTGCTGAGTGCTTTTTGCATGATTTATTAAGAGAATAGATGCATCCTTAAAGGGGAATATTCCAACAGAATCAATACAAATGAAAGGTTTGAAATCTTTGGTTTTTTCATTCATTGGATTGGTTTTGCCGGGAACAGGATGTTTCTGTTCAGAATTGAAGCCTCATTCGTACAGAAAAAGTACAAAAGAAATGTGGAGCGAGAAACGGGGTTCGAACCCGCGACCTCAACCTTGGCAAGGTTGCGCTCTACCAGCTGAGCTATTCTCGCAATTGTGAATGTTACGCTTTCATTCTATTTGAAGAAAACAAGGACTGTCAAACTTATTTTGCTGCACGAAGAGTTGTCTTTAAGAATTACGTTATAGTGCATGATCTTTGCAATTCACCTGAGATAACTCTGAGAATTAATCTTGATAGAAGGCCTAGTTTCATTTGATAATCAAAAAATTTATTTTTTTGGAATCTAAGTAAAAGATTCACTGGAAAAACAAAGCACTTATGCATAGTACAGTCCTACAAAAAAATATTGTCTGTTTTGCGGTACTCTTTCTATTTTTTACTATCATAACTCACATTGAGGCATCTACCCTTTCAAACCAGCCTGCACCGCTCCGTAATCAGGAGTTGATTTTTGAGTCAAGCGGGAGAAGCTTTCGGGAAATTAGGATGGATATTTCCCCAAAAAAACAATCTTCTGTGAAGAAGCAGACTCTTTCCAAGACTCCTTACCGAAATAAATATTGGCAGGTTGAAGCAGTGAGCTATGACATTCCTATCCGGTATAATTCAAAAGTCAAAAGAATCATCCGGAGGCTTGCAACCAAGAAACGTAAGCAATTGATTAAAGGGATACAGCGCTCAGGCAGATATATCCACATGATTAAAAAGATGCTGCGTGAAGAAGGAATGCCGCTGGACCTGGTTTACATGGTTCCAGCAGAAAGTAATTTCAGTGTGCACTCACGGTCCAAGAAAAGTGCAGTAGGACTGTGGCAGTTCATCGCTTCAACCGGTAGGATTTATGGTTTAAAGATTAACCGTTGGATTGATGAACGGCGAGATCCGGTTCTGGCGACCAAAGCGGCAATTACCTATCTTAAACACCTCTATGGAATTTTTGGTGATTGGGAATTAGCAATGGCAGCGTACAATACAGGTGAAGGGCGCGTAAATAGAGCTATAATAAGAGCGAAGAGAAAAGGGAAAAAATATAATTTTTGGTCACTGCGCCTGCCTCTTGAAACCCGAGGTTATGTCCCTACTATCATGGCAATGGCGGTCATCTATAAAAATCCGCAGCGTTATGGTTTTGGCCATGTGCGTACGCTTACACCAATGGATGAGACAAAAGCCAGTTTGCCTGTGGCCTTTTCACTGGAGGAAGTTGCCAAGCGCTCGAAAATGTCATTCCGTGCACTTCGTGATAAAAACCCTGCTTTGTTTCTGGGAGTGCCTCCCATGACACAGGAACGTTACTCATTCTACGTCCCTCAGGAAAACCACAAGAAGTTGATGACATCCCTGGAACTAAATCCGAAGCCGTCAAAAAAATGGGGACGTTCGTACAATGCTCTACTTGGCAACTCTGCACGAGTGACCAGAATCTTGGAAAATTTTGGAGCACCAATTTATTTTCGAGTTCGAAATGGTGACAATTTGTGGGATCTGGCTCGAAAGCACAAAACATCTATTCCGCGTTTGGCAAGATGGAATAGATTGAACTCTAAATCAGTGCTGCGTGTCAACAGGCGCATGAAAATTTATGTTCCAACTTGGAGGGTTTTTAAGGAAGTTGCCAAAAATTATTCATCTTCCAGTCCAATATTGATTGCACAGCGAATTCGAGTACCAAAGGGAGGAACGCTTTCAACAATTGCCAAGAAATATCGAACCAGTGTCAGGAAATTAATGCGTTGGAACAATATTTCCAGTCCTCATGCGATACGGGCAGGACAAAGATTGGTGGTTGGTTACAGAAAAGATTCAAGCGGGAAACTGCCTCGTGACGCAAGCGTTATACTGGTTCCGCGTTATACTACGCTTTCACACTTAGCTTTACGTTATCAAACTTCTGTGAAAAAA
Source organism: SAR324 cluster bacterium (assembly GCA_022448485.1). Lineage (GTDB taxonomy): Bacteria > SAR324 > SAR324 > SAR324 > NAC60-12 > Arctic96AD-7. The sequence goes on along the minus strand of JAKUUI010000054.1, from coordinate 9,264 downwards.
TTGATGAGCTGGAACGGATTGACTAATTCTAAGCAGTTGCGAACGGGAATGAGGTTGTTTGTGAAAGCACCGCTAAAAGATCGAAGAAAACCTCAAAAAGCAATTGTGGCAAAAACGAACTCCAGCAGAGCACCCAAAGTCAGGCATAGGATTATCCGTGTTCGCAGAGGTGATACTCTTTGGAAAATTGCCCGCATCTATCGGACTACCGTTAAAAAATTGGTTTCACTTAATGAACTCAAGTCTGAAAGCTTTCTGCGTCCCAATCAAAAATTAATTGTGCCTTACCGTTCATAGTACAGTTACACTACTGTATTAAGCAGGCAAATTTTATCTTTCTATCCGCATAATCTATATTTTTTTGCTATTGCAGAAAAGAAAAATCATCAGCACCGTATAATGGCATCCTTTACTAAGGAAAAGAAAAATTTACTTTTAGAAGCACTTTCTTACATAAAGCGCTTCAATGGGAAAATAGTAGTAATCAAATATGGCGGTGCGGCTATGATTGAAGAGCAACTCAAGCATGATTTTGCACAGGATATTGTATTGCTTCAGTCACTGGGAATGCTGCCGGTGATTGTTCATGGCGGTGGTCCGGAAGTTTCAAAAGCAATGGAACAGCTGGGACAGGAAGTTTCTTTTATTGACGGTTTAAGAGTTACAAGCTCAGAAAATCTGAAAGTCGCAGAAATGGTGCTCTCAGGTACTATTAACAAAGAAATAATTGCACACCTGAACACTTTTGGTGGAAAAGCTGTAGGAGTTAGCGGGAAAGATGGACTGTTGATTGAGGCTCGAAAGAAAGCTCATGAAGGAGGAGTTGACTTGGGCTTTGTCGGAGAGATCGAAAGCGTCAATCCTGAACTGTTGTTGGTCTTGCTCAAGCAGGATTTTCTTCCAGTTGTGTCTCCAATCGGTCTTGGTAAGGACGGTATAACCTACAACATAAACGCAGACACCACTGCTTCACGTATTGCAGTTTCACTTGGCGCATACAAAATAATTTTCATGTCCGACGTAGACGGTGTCCTTGAAAAAGGGAAGTTGCGTGGACAACTCTCTGCCAGAGAAGCTGAAAATCTGATTAAGCAAAACGTGATTGGCGGCGGCATGGCACCTAAAGTTGAAGCAGGACTTTTCTGTGTAAAAAATGGGGTTGAATCTGCACAAATAATCAACGGCACAGACCCTCACTCTGTCATTGCAGAATTATTTACAGATCAGGGCATTGGTACCAAAATTGTCATTTAACAGTTTTTCCTGCCTGATTCGTTCACTTTAAAATTATTTAGTATTGCAAGAAATTCGATCAATTTGTTTCTAAAAGTGCCGCAGTTCTGTAATAGCGTACAATCCACTTGCTGTGCCAACTGATGCGAAACTCCGTCACTCAGGATAACTTCAGGCAAATTCGCCTGTTGAAAATCGTCTTTTTTTGTCTTACGAGAAAATAGTCCCAAAATATCCTTTCTAGGTTATTTGTTTCAGACTAAATTTGCATCAGGTCCAATCAGCAGGAAGAGAAATATGTCCAGGACAGAGATAAGGGTTAGCGCGATCAATGAATCAATCGAATTTTTAAAAAGTTTCATTGCGTTTTAAGTCTAGAATAATTGTACTCGCTTGATGAAAGCCTTTGAGTAACGTCCATTTACTTTCTTCGTTTTTTGCACATCTACCTCAATTCCTAAAGCCGTAATCGGCAGTTGTTTCTTACCAAATAATTCAAGAAATTTATCAGAAAGGTCAATTTCTGTAATAAATGTTTTTCCGCTGCTGCCGTCACAGGGAATGCAAAGATAACGTCCACCTTTTTGCCAGTAATTACCGAAATAGACTTGATCAGGTCTCTCATCTTTCCCGAGAAAAAAACTGATAAAATAAGGCAAGTCTGGTGCAAGAAAAAATCCGCTGTCCAGCTTGGTGTCACCAAAAAAAACCATGAAGGCAATCGGTTCGCGTGTGTTTCGAAATTTGTCTTTGGGGCCGCTCCAGTCTGCTCCAATCGGATATTGATCAACACCCCATTCGATGCGTAATTTTGTTACACCATGCAAATAGTCTTTTTTGTCAAACTCCCGCATCACCACACCAAGTTCGTCTCTAGTAGGTTCGATGACCAACTTGCCGTCTTCAAAACGGAGAATTTCAACAGCTTTTTCGCGAAACTCCCATTTTACAGCTTCAAACCAGTTTTTGACATCTCCGGAAGCTGTTGAAAAATCCAGCTCGTAAATCGTTTCTGCCTGTGCAGAAAATGTGAGAAATAAAAATCCACACAGGTAAATTATTTTTTTATAATGATATCTAAGGAGAAATATTGTGATCCTCATTTTATCTTTTTTCAATTCAGGTAGGAAAATGGTCTTGCTGGACAACTAAAAGTCTTTTGATTTCTGTATCCGGAGGTGCGGCTATTTTATGTGATAGGTTTAGCTCTCCCATCACATCCTTAAACAAAAAGAATATAGCCGAGTTAAGTAATTCTTGGCAAACAAAGAAACAAAGCTGCCGAAATCTTACCTTTAAAAAGATTCTGTACATACCCTAAACATTCAACCCGGGGATTTCAAGATGTTTCAAAAAAATAAAAAACATAATGGCTGGAATTTCAACAATATTCAGTCTTACCAGTGCTAATGATGACAGGGAAGTTTGTTTAGATCTTACAGAAAAAGTTTTTCTTTTGTCATCCTGGCTTTGAGTCGGGATCCAGTTCGCAGACCGGGCTGGGAACAAGCTTTGGAACAACGCTCTCGGATACCATGTCTAAACTGCGCTTCACCAGGAATGCCGATGGCAAAATCCATAATTTGGCATGAGAGCTTCGTGCCCAAATTGACTGGTATGTGGAGCGTTTATTGGGAAGGCGGCACTTGTGCCTTTGTTTCTTCGACACCAGAAGATTTGTCTGTAGAAGTTTTCTTCTCCATTGGGTTTGGATTGATAAATATCAACTGATTGCCGGCTACTGATTTTGTAGCGACTTCAATTTGCAGTTCCAGCAGGTCACTGGTGATTTTTCTGCGCAGAGTACTTTTTCGTTTTAAGCTAACCAACTCTATCTCAAGAAAACCGAAGGTATTTTTCAATTCAGAAAGATTTCTGAAATCAGATGTATTTTCCAGATAGTTTACAATCAGACTTTCCATCTGCGGAGAATAACCGCTAAAAATAACAGAATATTCCTGTCCCATAAGGCCAATATTTTGAAAAAAGTGATTGATATGTTCAGTTGACTGGCGAACACTTTCCAGGCTGGCCTGTTTACCTGCTTTACCCAACAAACTGTACCATTGATTGTCATTGGGCTTTTTTACTGAAATTTCATTCCCCTCCACAATTGTTTCAGCAATTTGTTGTCCGGTCAAAGTATCATAAAGACTGAAATGTACCGTTGATTTGACTTTAAAAAATGTTCCGTTCGGTTTGTCCTGTCTGCCAGCGATCATTTCCATTATCACCAGAATATCTGCATCATGATTTAGTGCCATTGCAATCAGGCTGTCCACAGGACGTCCAATTAGATTTTCCTGTTCAAGTGAGTTATATACTTGCTTCATTGTTTGTTCGCTGAATATTCGGAAGCTGTTCTCCGCAAAAGTTTTCTGCACTGCAGCAAGTGCATCTTCCACAGCTGCATTGTCACGAGGTACAGCGTCAGGAGTTCGGCTGTGGTAAACCACCAACAAGCGCTTGTTTCCCCGTCGTTCGTGCAGAATACGCAGTGATTTTAGTTTTTGCTGAATTTTACCCTCCTCAACTTTGGCCAGGATTTGTATTTCATAGAATTTCCCGTCCAGATTAAGTCCTTCACTGAGTATTTCATAATCTCTGATGTATTTCAGACTGACACTGTAAATTTGATCCTTAATGACCTCATACTTGAGACTGATTGTCCTTGTATCCAAAAATTTTTCCACTCCTTGTTTCACAGCTTGAAGCAGGGCATTTTTTAATGCCTGCTCTTTTGCATGAGTTTTGTCACCGTTGTATATTTTTGCAGACCCACTGTGCATTACTTCTTCTGCCAGCAAAGGAAAGCAAAGGAGAGAGGTCAGAATTACAAAGGATAATAATAATTTCATGAAAATAATAACTGAAAAATTTTATAAGCAGTAATTACCAAATTCTTAAACTATTCCGAACTGCGAACCGTAAACCGGTCAGTTTTGAATCTAGGTTAAGGAGATATTCAGGTTTTTGGCTGCAGTAAGGCACCTTTAGGAGGGGGGCGTTTTCCGGCAGATTCAACGGAACGATCCATCAAGGTATCCAGCGGATTATAATCACCTTGCAGATGTTGCAAATCAGTCCATGCCTGAGAATATCTTTCATGTGGATTATAGGCGTTAGCTTGTGCAAAGTGATACGCAGCCAACTCAAGTTCATTTCGTAAATGATAAACTGTTCCTAAATTGTAATGTGCGGCAGCCAAATTCAAACGGTCGATGTTTTGTGAAATGCGTGCATGTGATTTAATAATTTGTGCATATCGCTCAAAATCCTGGTTGGGAATCAAGCCCAAAAGTACCACATTTATTTCATCTAGCGCAAACGACTTTTCATGAATTTCCAGCAATGGCTGCAAAGTTGTGTGTGGCAGATCAGCCTTTTTGAGACGAGTGTAAACATCGTCAGTAAAAATAAAACGCTCGGATTTGTGGTAAACTCGTGGTTCAAAAAGCACATAATTCCACCCCTTGAGAGCCAGGTCGTACCTGCTTCCGGTTGCAAAATGATTAGAGCGAATTATTCGTGGATGCCCAAAATCCAACAAACCCATTGTCCATGGTAACGGACTTGTACCTTTTTCCAATTCCACTACATGCTCTTTCGGTTCAGGATTGATGCCGTCTAAAAATTTTTGAATCAGCAGTTGTGCAATTCGCGTCATTTCGTCACGGGCATCAGGAATTAGCAGAATGTTTTCCTCACCGCTGTAACTTTGCTGCAGGCTGGCGTTCTCTGAATTGGAATAAAGAGTTTTTTCTCCTGCAATATCTTTGATTTTAAAGGCAATTTCTAACTCCAGAGTTCGATGAATGATGCGCTCATTATAAGGTTTTTCCACAAACTCAAAGGAACCAGGTCTCTCATCTTTCACGAGGAAAAAACTAATAAGATGGTGAAAGATATCGAGTCCTGCAGAATTTTCCTGCATTTCTCCGTGTTCCACCAAGCTAATATGTGTCCGATGGCGCATCTCTTCTTTATCAAGCACGGAATAATGCCTGACTTCTGCACTAAGTACGGCAGCTTTCTTTATGGAAATATCTGGATAAACAGCCAAATATTTCAGCCGGGGGCGTTGATTTATTTCGTGAATTAGAATTTTGCTGAACATCACAGAACGCTCACCCTGAAATTGATCAACGTGGAGAGAGTTTATGTCCGAGAGAGCCTTTGGTGAAGGAGGAACTGCATGATAAATATGGGTTACTGAACACCCGGATGCAAGCAGTACTGCAAGTAGAAGCAGTACAAGAAAAGATAGACGAAAAAACAGAATGCTAGAAACTGAAATCAGAACCCTCATTTTATTCAGAGGTGATATCGTTAACCGTGTTTTGCAGAATTTCTTTCTAGTCGATCGTACAAATGTCCAGCACAGTATCATCATCAAGGGTGCCTTTGGCAGTTGGGGTGAAGAAGGTGCTGCTGCCGGAGAGAGTGATGGTATAACGGGCGCTCCCTCCTGATTCCAGTTGGACATCCAATTTACTCATTGTATCTGCGTAAGTTTGATTGGTTACGAAATAGATTTTTTGTGCGGTATAAATGGCACAGAGACTAACTTTTGCTTCAGTTTGTTTTGAGCCCTGTAGGTAGTCTTCCAAGCTGGGATAAGCAAGTGTGACTAGAATTTAGATGATCATAACTACGATCAGCACCTCCAGCAGGCTGAATCCACGGCGCAATCCACTCGCTCCGGATGTCATGCAAAAAGTGTGGCCATTTTTCATCACCTTCCTTCAAAAGAAAAAAAGGAGACAGGACATTCCTTTCAGGAACAAACACCTCTTTGTTTTGGAGCAGGTAATTAACTCCAAACAACTTAGCCGTCCTTTGTTTATAAAACGCTGAGACTTAAAGTAGCGCCAGAATGGACAATGAAGCAAGCTCCATAATATCGTCTGGAAAAACACCAAGATAGAGGACTGCTGCAGCAGTTCCGATCAAACCTGTAAGGGCAAAGCCTGAAGTTTTAGCAGACAGGTCCGAGCCTTCCGGTAGTGCACCTTCACGCATATACATGAACATCACTACCCGCAAATAGTAATAAACTGAAAGGGCACTGTTGAGTATTGCAATCACAGTGAGCCAGATCCATCCATCTTTCAGGGCGGCACTGAAAATTTGGAGCTTTCCGATGAATCCGCCGGTCAAAGGAAGTCCAATCAAAGAAAAAATAAACAGTGTCATTATCAGCGCCAGAAAAGGATTCCGTTTGCCATAGCCTGCTAAGTCGTCAAAAGTTTGAGGGATACGTCCGGCGTCTTTTATGGTTAAAATTCCAAAGGCACCTGTTCCCATTAAGGCATAAGCACATGAATAAAAAATTACGCCGCTGATGGCTGAAGAACTGCCAACCGCCACTGCCACCAATACATAACCTGCATGTGCAATTGAAGAAAAAGCTAACATGCGTTTTACTTCATTCTGGCGCAGGGCCATAACGTTACCCACAGTCATGGTCAGTACTGCCAGAATCCATAACAGATTCTTCCAGTTTGGACTATCAAGTGGAATGCCAGTCAGCAAAACACGAACGAACACAGCAAAACCTGCTGCTTTGGCTGCCCCGGAAAGGAAGCCTGTAACCGGAGTTGGTGCACCAGTGTAAACATCAGGTGTCCACATGTGAAACGGAACGACAGCGATTTTAAAACTCATTGCAACAATAACCAGTGCCATTCCAACAACGACAAGAGGATTGCCTGCTCCATTTTGTTGGATTTCAGCAATTATTTCGGGCAGTAGAGTGCTTCCGGTTGCACCGTAAAGCATGGAAATTCCGTAGAGTAGAAATCCTGTGGAGAAGGCACCGAGTAGCAAATATTTAAGTGCAGCTTCGTTGGCTTTTGCAAGATTGCGTTTCATACCGACCAGAATATAGCTGGAGATGGACATAATTTCCAGGCCGATAAAGATAACCAGTAAATCCAGTCCTGAAGTCATAAACATCATTCCGGAAACTGAAGTGAGGAGGAGTACGTAATACTCACCAAAATTCATTTCATTTTCTGCAATATAGTGTCGCGAAACAAACACAGTCAAGATGGCAACACTCATGTAAATGAACTCAAAAAGTATCGAAAAATCATCGGCGACAACCGTCCCGTAAAATCCTGAAATATCCTTGCCATGCAACTGAGTTTCAGTGAGCATTGCCAAAACTAAGCCTATAATTGTGGTCACAGCTAATGTAAAGGCTCTGTCTTTTTCAGGAGCGAATAGATCAACTATTAACACTATGCAAGCTGTCAACAGTACAATGATTTCTGGAATTATCGGAATTAAATCAGCAAAGGTAATGAATTCCATTATATTCACTCAAGAATTTTCCGTTCCCGGTTTATAGAGCGGTAAGTTGTCGTCGATTATACTGAACAGGAGGATGAGATTATATGCCCACCGCAAGTTCAAGACATAGTTGGAAAATTAAACTGGGCTCCAGATTTGATTCCAGTCGGCCAACGTGAAGTAATTGCCTTTAGGCGCGTGTAAAAATGAATTGTGTCGGGACCGTAAATATGGTGACTTCCGTAAAGTGATTGTTTCCAACCGCCAAAACTATGGTAACCAACAGGTACCGGAATTGGGACATTGATGCCAACCATACCTACCTGAATTCGGTTAACACAATCTCTAGCGGCGTCTCCGTCGCGTGTGAAAATAGCCACACCATTTCCATATGGATTCTCGTTTACTAGCTTGATCGCTTCTTCATAATTCTCAGTTCGAACAGTTGAAAGAACTGGTCCAAAAATTTCTTCTTTGTAAATGTCCATTTCCGGAGTGACCTGATCAAAAAGTGATCCACCAATGAAAAATCCATTTTCGTGTCCAGGAACTTTCAGGCTACGCCCGTCCACCAGGAGCTTTGCCCCCTGATCTACACCGCTTTGAAGCAGTGAAGATATTCGTTCCAAACTCTGTTTGGTAATAACCGGCCCCATCGCGGCATTGGTATCCTCAGGAGGACCAACTGGTAATTTTTCAACCAATGGAACCATACGTTCCATTAATTCATCAGCAACTTTATCTCCGACTGGAACGGGGACAGAAACCGCCATGCAGCGCTCTCCAGCAGAGCCGTATCCTGCTCCCATCAGGGCATCAACGGCCTGGTCCATGTCTGCATCCGGCATAATTATCATGTGGTTTTTTGCGCCGCCCAGTGCTTGAACACGCTTGCCGTTGCTTGTACCACGAGTATAAATGTATTTTGCCACAGGAGTTGAACCAACAAAACTTACAGCAGAGATGTCAGGATTGTCCAGAATTGCATCAACCACAACTTTATCGCCTTGCATCACGTTAAAGACTCCATCCGGCAATCCTGCTTGTTTGAGCAAGTCGGCTAAAATCAAAGTTACACTCGGGTCACGTTCTGAAGGTTTCAGGATAAAAGCATTTCCGCAGGCAATTGCGTTGGGGAACATCCAAATTGGTACCATCGCAGGAAAATTGAAAGGTGTGATGCCGGCGACTACTCCAAGCGCTTGTGGAACTGAATAAACATCAATCGAAGTAGCAGCCTGTTCACTGAAAGTTCCTTTGAGCAAGTGTGGGATTCCACAAGCAAACTCAACTGTTTCAATTCCGCGGGATACTTCTCCCAAAGCGTCTTCGTGAGTTTTTCCATGCTCACTGCTGATTGTAGTAGCAATTTTATCGGCATTTTCTTCGAGCAAACGTTTGAAGCGAAACATAACCTGAGCACGTTTCAGCGCGGGAGTAGCTCCCCATTCTAGTGCTGCTGCACTTGCAACTTTAACTGTATCATCCAGATCAGTTGCTTTTGAGAGTCGAACCTGTCCGGAAACCTCACCGGTCGAAGGATTAAAAACGTCTTGAAGAGTTCCGTCAGCTGGGTTAACCCGAGAGCCTCCGACATAGTTTCCGATAATGTTACTCATACATTACTCCTGAAATATTTTTCTGAAAAATTATTGTATTGTATAAAATAATAATTTTAGGAAAACTACCAGTGCGAAGCAAGTTTTTTTGCTTCTAATCACAAATGGTGCTTGT
>JAKUUI010000053.1 GCA_022448485.1 SAR324 cluster bacterium | reverse complement strand
CTCGGGTTTTGGCCATCTGCTGTGCCTCACGGCCGGGATCATCAGGATAAAGAGCATCCGGTTTGGTGACTGATCTAACAATGCGTGCTCGGGTTTTGGCCATCTGCTGCGCCTCACGTCCGGGATCATCAGGATAAAGTACATCCGGTTTGATGGCTGGTCCAGCGCTCGCTAGATTTTTGGCCATCTGCAGTGCTTCCCGGCCTACCTTTTTGGTTTCTTCTGGAATTGGCTTTCGTGGAACATAATGTTTGTCACTGCTGGTTTTGCTATATGAAATCTGAACAGGTTTTTTTAAAAACCAACGGTTTTTTTTAGACATTTCATAAGCGATCACACCAGAATCTTTTATTTCTTTGAGGCGAGCTTTCATTTTACCGCGGTTGCTTTGTAAAAAAGATCTCTTTTTGATATAATGTCGTATCTTACGTCCCTTTTCTGTTTTAGCAAAAGTACGTCCCTTTTTTTTCCTGGCCTGTAAAACAGATTCTTTTTTAACATAATTTTGTATTTTGCGACCCCGACTTTCTGCCTCCAAACCATGTCCATAAAATAGATTTGCTGAAAAAAAACTTAGAATAACAGAGGCAACTTTCAGGAGCTTCACCCTGAACTTTGGCTCTACCCATTTGCACTCAGGAATTTCTTTTTTCATGAACAAGTTGATGTGTAATCTTTCTCTCAACATTTTGCCTAGATCTTCTCAAAAAGTTGCTGGAGATTCAATGTTATAAGTTTGGAATTTTTCATAACAGAAAATTTGTGTTTACCTCAATTCAAATATGGTTGTATAATTGATGAAGATTTCTGGGAAAAGGACTCCTTAGCATTACAGATCTGGAACCACAACAGAAAAAAATGCAAAATCAAAATTCAAATAAAGAAAATTCTTCAGAAAAAATTTATCAGGCAATGATTCGAGAAACGTTTGATGTCCCCGAAATTGAAAAATCACAAGAAACAGAAGACTTTCCTGGTGCTGGATTTTCAAAGCAAATTGTGCCGGACTATGGATCCAAAGACAATCTCTTAATCCAGAGACTAATCAATATTATAACTGCCCAACTACAGACTCTCCTTCCCGGGGCTTTCAGAATTACTGTTGAAACTGGACTATGCCTTTCTTATGCCAACTTGCCTAGTTGGTCTCCCGGGCGTTCATATTTTTCATTGTTTGAGATGAAACAATCCAACTCAGTGTGGATTCTACATTTCAGCCGCTCAGTCGGTGAAGGACTGGCATCATTGGCTCACACAAAAAGTTCTCGATATTCAGCTAATATTTTCAATGAGTTAAGTGAAGCAGATTCAATTATTTATTTGGAAATTGGAGAAATGCTGCGCAAATTTTTTGTCAGCTTGTTAGAGCTCTGGCCCAAAAGTGACAAATTGAAAGTCAACCGTTGCCGACATATCTTACAATTGGGTTTTCTTCGTGATGCTGCTCAGGATGAAAAGTATGTTGTCCTGCCATTTTATCTGGATAACAGAGAATGCTCCGGAGACTTTCATCTGGTTTTTCCTCAACGATACCTCTTAGGATAGTGTCGCCTGAAGCAAAAAGCAGGCGGTCTTCACGCTGTTTCCAGTTTAACTATTAGAGTTGTAAATCAGTGAAATAACTCATCAGTTACGACTACTCCCTAATTGTTGATATTATTGTATGCTGTGTGTCAGTTCTACATAAATAGGTAATCCTGCGGTGTCTCTTATTGCTCAAGATCCATGCACTCCTTTGGAATTACAAAACAAAACTTGTGACTCTCCAGAAAATATTTTTCTAGTAAAAAACCGAAAATGGCACAACCTGTTTTAAGTGCACTTAACATCTACCCGCTAAAATCTGCGAGTGGTATCTCCCTGAAAAACACTGAGATGGAACAGAGAGGGTTGCCACATGACCGACGATGGATGGTTGTGGATGACTCAGGACAGTTTATGACGCAGCGAACCGTCCCCAGAATGGCTTTAGTTCAAACTCAGCTTGTCAATCAAACGCTGACCCTGAATGCACCGGGAATGCCTGAGCTATGCCTGCCCTTGTTGCCAAAAAAAGACGTCTCGGAGGAGGTGGAAATATGGGGAGACCGCTGTGAGGCGTGGGTTGCCAATCAGCAATCAACTCGGTGGATCAGTGAGTATTTAGGAAAAAATTGTAAAATTGTTTTTATGCCTGATAATAGCAATCGTCCGGTAGACCCTGACTATTCACTTGGCGATCATCAGATTGCTTTCTCAGATGCTTTTCCATTGCTGCTGATTTCTGAAGCATCATTGAAAGATCTCAATCGGCGGCTTCCAGAGACATTTTCTATGAATCGTTTCCGTCCAAATCTTGTTGTAAACAATACAGAACCCTACGAAGAGGACACCTGGAAACTCATCAAGATTGGAGACTGTGAGTTGCAAATAGTAAAGCCCTGTTCGCGCTGTGTCTTGACCACTGTTGATCCAGAAACCGGAGAATTTTCCGGAAAGGAACCCTTGCGGACCCTGGCAAGTTATCGAAAACAAAATGGCAAAGTTCTGTTTGGTCAGAATTTGATAGCACAAAAATTGGAAAGGTTGGAGGTCGGAATGCTGGTGAAAATCATCACACAAACATGAACAACGGACTATGAATTTTTGCTGAATTTGATCAGATGGTTTTCAAGTCTTGGCTGATTGGCTGAATGTTTTCAAATCATTAAAACCATAAAGAGCAGGCAGAAACAGCCCGATCCTTTGCAGAAACTTTCCTGGAAATGGAAAGCCCTCAACCATGATCTTTTTCCATCATCCATTCTGTCCAACCAACAAGAACCTTAAAAATAACTGGATCTAACTCTAATGTTACAGTGTGTCGGCCATTAGTTTTACTGTCAATTTTAATTGTTTTTTTGTCTTGCAGATATTTTAAAGACACGTCGGCATTGAGAACAGAGCCTTTAATGAATATTTTAAGACGCAGACTTGTATCATCGTCCCGGCTCTCGAGAATATTACTTCTGACTAGCCTTAGGCTTGCGCTTCCATCGGTTGAAACCACTTCACAAACATAAGCTCCACACTCTCTAAAATCGTAAAGATTCCCCTTGATAATCAAATCCGTGACTTGAATTGAGTGGGCAATCTGCGGATCCAGTGGTTTTGCTGAAAGCAAAACAGGAAATAACAGGAAAATAAGACCGGTTAGTTTAACTGTTTTTTTCATTATTAGGTCCTTCTGTATCATGAAAGAAGTTCTCATGCTGCAGATCCTCAATCTGTAAACTGTACTAACAAATGATAACGATTCGTTTTGCCTGATGCAAGCTGATTGATCAGTACAATTGAAGTTTGCCTATTTGAAAAAGATATGTTAGCCTACAATCCCTAGGGAATAATTTGTTGACAGTAACATTTCTTCAATCTCAATCGCAGGAGGTACTATGCGTTTCGTAAAACTCATTATTCTTGTTCTTTTTCTTTCATCATTTACGCTACAGCCGGCACTGGCTAAAAAAATTCCCGTGGGAATGCTAGTTGAAATTCAAGGAAAAATTGAATACAGCAAAAAAGGAAAACGTTGGAAAAAAGTCCGCCGTAACAAGTTTGTTTATGCAAACTATCAGGTCAGGGTCAGTACAGACAGTTCAATCAAGTTTCTGAATCAGAAGACCAACGAAACCACTCTGCTCATAGCCAACTCCAAAGTCAAGGTCACACCTGAAGGTTTGGAAGTGCTTGAGGGAAGTCTCGGAGGAACTGATGCTGGAGGTGGTTTGTTGTCCGGATTGTCCAAGCAATTCAAAAAGACTCAGAAATACACAACCGTGCGGCGTGCCGCGAAAAAAGAAGGTATCAATCTCAAATTAGCGACAAACACCGTTTCAACAGATTTTTCTGAGTTGGCCTGGGAAACTGCTGGTGCAGATTATTCCTACCGCCTGCATTTGGGATCTAAAGACCGCAAAACCAAAACCTGGACAGATTCCGCTGTCTATGATGTTCAGGCAACAGGAGATGACGTTGTACGTACCAAGATAAAACCAGTCAGCAAAAATCAAAAATATTTTGTAGAAGTTTTGGATGGAAGTGGTTCAGTAGCTTTCACTTCTGAACCCTCAAACCTGAAAGTACTCTCCGGAAAGAAGCTGACCAAGTTCCAAAAACAAAAAGGTCAATTACAAAGTCTGGATGAAAGCGGATTTCTTTATGCCGGCTTGCTAAAAGATAATGGACTGCTGGTTCCAGCCTTGGATCAATACGAAAAGTTTTTTGCAGAATTTGCCGATGAAGAAGATATCAACGAACTTCGTCCTTTCATCATTGAAGTCTATTCGCGTTTACGTCTCGCAAAATTAAAAACTGCAGAATTGAAAAAATACCAATCTGCAGAATAAATTTTCTGTATTCTTAAGTTTATCTATTCTTAAGGAGCCGGTTTTACGGCTCCTTAACTCCCCTTAAATCAACTCTTCCGGTACAATTTTTTTTGCTTCAGGAAATCGACCTGTCCATTTCTCGACCTTTTCAGCAAAAGTTTCTGCTTGTTCCGGTGCAGAAGCCGCAAAGCGTTCCGGGTCATTCAGCACTGCCTCAATTTCCTGCAAATCCAGAGGAACCCGCTCATCCTCAGCCAGGCGTTGTGCCAAATCATTTTGAGAGAGCTCATCTTTCTGGAGTTTTTCTGCTACTACAACAGCGTGTTCTTTGATGGCCTCATGCACACTTTCGCGTCCTCCCCCTTTACGTACTGCTTCCATCAGCAAAGTGGTTGATGCCAAAAAAGGCAAATACTGTCGAAGTTCTTGTGCGATCGTGGTTTCATAAAATTCCATTTCGCTTAAGACTGTCAGGGCCGCTTCCAATTGACCGTCTGAAGTGAAAAAAGCACCCTGCAACGCCACACGCCGTACTACTGAACATGAAACATCTCCCTCATTCCATTGGTCACCGCTCAATCTGGAAAGCATGCTTCCATAACCGTTTAGGACTTGGTGGAAACCGTTGATTCTCTCGGAGGTACGGGCATTCATTTTGTGAGGCATGGCGGATGAACCGACTTGCCCCTTTTGAAATCCTTCAGTCGCCAATCCCTGTCCAGCCATCAAACGCATGGTTCGAGCAAAGCTAGAAATTCCTGAACTGAGCGTAATCAAAGCCTGAACTGTTTCCATATCCAAACTTCTCGGATAAACCTGTCCCACTGCATTCATTGCTGCAGGACAATCAAAATGCTCCAGTACTTGTCTGCTCAGTTGCCGAGCCTTCTTTTCGTCACCGTTCATTAACACCAATTGATCGAGTCTGGTACCAACTGCACCTTGCAAACCACGCAGAGGATAATGTTCAATCAGGTGATCGAGACGACTAAGTGCAAACATAATTTCCTCTCCAAACATCGCCAGCCGTTTTCCCAGAGTTGTCGGCTGTGCAGGCACATTGTGGGTACGTCCGACGATCATGATTTCTTTGGTCCGCAGACTCCTATCAGCCAAATGATGCAAAACCGCTACTGCCTTGATCCGTAGTATCCGAAGTGAGCGAAAAATTTGCAGTTGCTCCACATTATCGGTCAAATCGCGGCTGGTAAGTCCTTTGTGAATATGCTCGTATCCGGCCAGTTCACAAAATTCTTCTAACCTGGATTTTACATCGTGCCGAAGTTTCCGTTCACGCTGCGAAATGCTTTCAAGGTCGATTCGATCCCGGACTTTTTCATATGCCGCAATTGCAGTTTCCGGAATATCAACACCCAAATTTCGTTGTGCCTTCATCACTGCAATCCAGAATTCACGTTCGAGACGTACTTTCCCTTCTGGTGACCAAATTGCGGATATCTCAGTACTAGCGTAACGTGATGCAAGAATATCTGGAATCATTCTTAGTGACCGGTTAGTGGTTCGATTCAGCCACGGATTTTCGCGGATGAAAATGGATAGTTATCCGGAACAATCTATGGCCGAAAAACTGATTGTTGCGTATGCAGAAATCACAAACCAACTTTGCTGCGTACTCGATCAGTTACTTGACGGGCAATAGCGCGCGCTTTGTCACGTCCGGATTCGAGGATACCGTCTAACTCTGACTGATCGTTCCGGATTTGCTGAAAAATTTCACGAGGTTCATTGAGTTCAGCATTAAGTGCCTCAAAACATAACTGTTTCGCCTCACTGTAGCCCATCCCACCAGCACGGTAACGTTCGGCCAATGCTTCTTGATCTGCTTTAGTTGAAAAACAACTGTAAAGAGCAAAAACACTGCACGTCTCCGGATCTTTCGATTCTTCAACTGATTTTGAGTCAGTGGTAATTTTCATAATAGCTTTTCGAAATTGTTTTTCCGGTGCAAACAAGGGAATTACGTTTTCATAAGATTTGCTCATTTTCCGGCCGTCAAGTCCGGGAATGGTGGCTATATTTTTTTCAATTATTGCCTCTGGAATGACAAAAACCTCTCCGTACAGATGATTAAAACGAATGGCCAAATCTCGTGTGATTTCAAGATGCTGGCGCTGATCTTGACCAACAGGTACATGATTTGAGTCATAAATCAGGATGTCACATGCCATCAAAACGGGATAACAAAATAACCCCACGCTGACTTCCTGATCTTTGGAAACTGCATCCTTATATGCGTGTGCCCTTTCCATCAGGCCCTTTGATGTAATACAGGAAAGGATCCAAGTCAGTTCGGTAACTTCCGGAATATCTGATTGTCGAAAAAAGGCATGGCTCTCAAAGTCCATGCCGAGTGCGGCGAAAATGGCTGTGAGATCGTAGGTGTGTTCCCTGAGCTGCTTGGGATCACGCATGGAGGTCAGAGCATGATAATCGGCGATAAAGTAAAACGTCTCATGCGTTTCCTGCAATTGTATCGCCGGTTTTATCATACCCAGATAGTTGCCTAAATGGGGAGTTCCGGTTGGCTTTATGCCCGAAAGTGAACGGGGTTTAGAACCCATATATCAAACGGAAGCAGAAGCTGCAGCTTCGTTCGGAATAACGCTGATATATTTACGCTTATTTTTTCCGCTACCCTTTTGAATAAACTTTACGTGTCCTGAGACCTTTGAAAACAGAGTAAAATCTTTTCCGGTACCAACGTTTGTACCTGCGTGAAAAGTGGAACCAACTTGACGTACAAGAATGTTTCCGGCCTTAACAAGTTCTCCGCCGAACTTTTTCACTCCTCGTCTTTGCCCTTGAGAATCACGACCATTGCGGCTACTGCCGCCAGCTTTTTTATGTGCCATTTAATTTTTTCAGGCTAGAGGTTATTCGTCTGTAGATTTTTTATCTGCAGCCTTGTTAGTTGTCGTTTTTTTAGCAGCAGCTTTTTTTGGTGCAGCCTTTTTTGGTACAGCTTTTGTTGTTGCTGCCTTTTTGGCTGCAGTTTTTTTAACTGCAGCTTTTTCGGAAGCAGTCTTTTCTGGAGCAACTTTTTTTGCTGCAGGAGCTTTGGCGATGATCTTGTCGATTTTCACCAAGGTGTGCGCTTGACGATGACCGTATTTTCGGCGATATGTTTTTCGTCGCTTGCGTTTAAAAACAATAACTTTTTTGTCTCTTCCATGCTGTAGAATCGTGCCCTGAACTTTTGCTCCAACAATAACTGGCTTCCCTAATTTCAGTTCACTCTCTTCTCCCCCAATCGCTAGTACTTGATCTGTTTCAAAAGCATCTCCTGGTTCAGCTCTAATCCGTGCCAATCGAATAGTTTCTCCTTGGGCTACATGGTACTGCTTTCCGTCTGTACTTATGATTGCAAACATCTTCTAGTTCTAAGTGTCTAAGTGATTTATATGATAACATTTAATTGTCACATTATTTGGAACTTGAAATCAAGCTTTTTCATCAAAATTCTTCCAAAAAGTCACCTGCAGGATTTTTTATCGTCTTGACCAGCAACGTGTGATAACATTAGTTTTTATCTTGATAAATCTAATATATCAAAAACGGAGTAAAATGAGCAATAATTATTGGGAATCGTGTGGGAGCTACACTGACATCTACTATGAAAAGTCAAAAGAAGGAATTGCTAAAATTACAATCAACCGTCCTGAAGTTCGTAATGCCTTCCGTCCACTGACTGTCCGTGAAATGCGAACAGCCTTGGATGACGCAAGGGAAGACACACAGATCGGAGTGATCATTTTAACCGGTGAAGGAGACAAAGCATTTTGTTCAGGAGGAGATCAACGTGTACGCGGCGATGCAGGATACGAAGACAGCGAAACAGGGCATTTGCGCCTCAATGTTTTGGATTTTCAGCGTGAAATCCGAACTTGCCCCAAACCGGTGGTGGCAATGGTTGCCGGATATGCCGTCGGCGGCGGACACGTTTTGCATGTTATCTGTGATCTTACTATTGCGGCCGATAACGCAATTTTCGGTCAAACCGGACCAAAAGTCGGTTCCTTCGATGGCGGTTACGGATCCAGCTACCTTGCAAGAATAGTAGGTCAAAAAAAAGCCCGTGAAATCTGGTTCTTATGCCGCCAATACAATGCACAACAAGCTTTGGAAATGGGAATGGTTAACACGGTGGTTCCTTTGGAAAAACTTGAAGAAGAAACCTTGCAGTGGTCCCGGGAAATGCTGCAGCATTCACCCTTGGCTTTACGCTGTTTGAAGTCGGCGCTCAATGCAGATTGTGACGGACAAGCTGGTTTACAGGAACTGGCAGGAAACGCAACCATGATGTTTTACATGTCCGAAGAAGGACAGGAAGGACGAAATGCCTACCTGGAAAGACGCAAACCAGATTTTAATAAATTCACCCGCTATCCATGAACTGTTATTAAAAAGCTGCAAAATCAAAAAGGGCTCTGAGAAAAAGTGAATAGTGAGTAGTGAATGGTGAAAATGAAAAGTAAATAATATATCCCAGTGCTCTCTGCGCCTACATGCAAAATTTATAAAATAAAATTTTATAGTGAAATTTAATCAAGTTTTTAAAGTCTGGCTTTTGGCAATTCGTCCAAAAACTTTGGGAGCAGCTGTTGCCCCAATTTTGATCGGTACATCCATGGCTTTTGCAGAAGGAAAGGGCCATTTCTTGGCAGCCCTGACGGCTCTTTTGTGTGCACTGCTGATTCAAATTGGAACAAATTTTTCCAATGATTATTTTGATTTTATCAAGGGTGCAGACACCGAAGAACGTCTCGGTCCTGTCCGTGCGACGCAAGCCGGGTTAGTCACTCCAAAAACAATGCTCCGGAATTTTGTGGTGATCTTCGGACTGACGATTTTTGTCGGAATTTATCTAGTTTTACGTGGAGGCTGGCCTATTGTGATTATCGGGGTACTCTCCATTGCTTCAGGCATACTTTACACCGGCGGCCCCAGCCCACTCGGTTACTTGGGCCTGGGCGATATATTTGTACTGATTTTTTTTGGACCAGTTGCAGTCGGTGGAACTTATTATGTACAGGCACTAGAGGTTTCAGAGGCAGTCATTTTTGCTGGACTTGGTCCAGGACTATTAGCTACTGCACTCCTTGCAGTTAACAATTTACGTGACGAACCAACTGACAAAAAAGTTGGTAAACTGACATTAGCTGTGCGTTTTGGCCCAGCCTTCGTTCGAGCAGAATATCTTGTGGCCTTTGCTTTTGCTGTTTTGCTTCCTTTTATTTTAGCTTTTTGGACAGATGCACATTGGTATGCGTGTATTTCAGCACTGATAACTATTCCGGGCTACTCTGCAATTCGCCAAATTATTTCAAGAGTAAAAGGTCAGGAACTGAATGATGCTTTAAGTACCACTGGAAAACTAATTATAATTTATAGCATCCTTTTTTCACTGGGTTGGTGGATCGGATAAAAATGAATTCATTCAGCTGGGAACTTTTCCGTTATTCACTTACGTTAAAAAAACCGTTGCGGATGCTTGGGCAGGAATTGCACGAGCGCACTGGAATGATTCTTCGTCTTCACCATGAAAACCATGGAAATTCTACTGCCAATAATTTTGGCGAGGGCGAGATTGCACCGCTCCCCGGAATGCATCCGGAATCTCTGTCAGAGGCAGAAAAGCAAATCAGGAATTATCTTTCCGGCAAAAGATCCGCTGCCGACCAATCTCCTCAAAATTTATTTGCTTCAGTCCTTTTTGGTTTGGATATGTCCCTGAGGACCTTGTTTAAAAGCCGCAAAGTATCAGAATTTCATGGTTCAGAAGCGTCAGGGCGGAATTTCAAGCCCGCCAAGAGCAATATTTCAGGCTCGATAATTCCAGTTAATGGTTTGGCAACCGGATCCGGAATTGCGCTTCAACGAGAATGTGAACAGCTCCAGAAAGATGGTTTTAAGACAATAAAATTAAAAGTTGGACGATTGACTCTCCAAGAAGACATTGAGCGTGTTCAGCTTGCTCGAAAAATTTTGGGTAATGAAACCGCATTGCGTCTTGATGCAAACCGATCTTGGGAATGGGACGATGCTTTAATTTTTGCAGAGGCGGTAAAGAACTGCAAAATCGAATACTGCGAAGAACCCTTGAGGTCTGAAGGTCAGCTGTCAAACCTTCAAAAAATGGAACAATTGTACGAACAAACTGGAATGCCCCTGGCATTGGATGAAACGCTTTGGAATGCTTCAACTCCGGAACAGAATTTCCCGGCGGCAAATGTATCGATGTCCTGGGTCCGAGCGTTGATTCTCAAACCAGGAATTTTGGGCGGTTGGGACAGCACAAAAATGTGGATCGATCATGCACAAAAAAACGGTGTACAAAGCGTTTTTAGTAGTTGTTTTGAAAGCGGACTTGGCTTGAATTGGATTGCTTTCATGGCCGGTGAACTTCTGTCTGAACTCATTCCAACCGGCTTGGACACCTCAAAATGGTTTGCGCAGGACTTGATCAATCCCCATTTTTCTACAAATCAGGGAAGTTATCTTTTACCAAATTCCTGGCCAAAAGCTAATGATGATTTATTGGAGCAAATTGATGATGGTACCTGGGAAAATGGAGTCCTAGACTGATGTTTGAAGTTAGCACAAATTTACTGAATCAAGTTCTGGAACATTTTGACGAGCAACTCCTTTTGATCAATGACGAGCGATCCTGGTCGTTTTTGGAATTTTTTTCAGAAACTCACACTCTCAGCAAATCATTTAAAATCAATTCGCAGGAACGCATCATCCTGTGTTCAGAAAATCAGGAATTTGTGCTGAAAAGCATACTCGCTTTGTGGATGCTTGGAGCAGTGGCAGTTCCGCTCAATCCAAAATTTCCGCACTCCCAGAAAAATGAATTGATACAGAAAATCGATGGTATCGATGACGCAAATTTATCCGCAGATTTTCACAGATTATTACAGAAAAACACTACCCGCTCTGATCAGCTAAAATACGAAGCCAAGCCTCAAATCCAACACTTAATTGATCCCGAGGCTTGGGCCACAATTTTTTTCACTTCCGGAAGTACGGGCTCACCAAAAGCAGTGGTGCACTCGCTATCCAGCCATTTTTTCAGCGCACTTGGTGCAAATGAGTTGATGCCACTGTATCCTGGAGACCGCTGGCTTTTGTCATTACCACTGTATCACGTGGGTGGACTGGCCATTTTTTTCCGCACCCTGCTTTCCGGAGCAGCAATGGTAATTCCTTCAAAAAACAAATCTTTGGTGGAGACACTCCAAAGCCGGAAAGTCACACATCTTTCTTTGGTACCAACACAACTTCAACGTTTGCTGCAAACTTCGCAAGGAAAAGACAATTTACGCCGGCTCAAGATAATTTTGCTGGGCGGTGCGCCCATTCCGCAAACCTTGCTCGAACAAACCTCAGAGCTTGGACTGAATGTGCAAACGACCTACGGCTCCACCGAAATGGCTTCGCAGGTGTCAACCGGAAAAAGCGAACCTTACCTAGTTCTGCCGTTTCGTGAAGTCCGGATTGCTGCAGACAATGAAATCGAAGTGCGTGGTAAAACTCGTTTTTTAGGTTATCTGGACGAAGCAGGATTGCATCGGCCTTTTGATAAGAACGGCTGGTTTAAGACAGGAGATTTGGGCGCATGGTGCATCAAAGATCCAAAAATTCAAGGCTGCAAGGACTCATTGACTATCTTCGGCCGCAAGGACAACATGTTTATTTCCGGTGGAGAAAATGTTCATCCGGAGGAAATCGAGCGTTGTTTACTACAGTTTCAAAATATAGAACAGGCAATTGTAGTTCCAGTAAAAGATTCAGAATTCGGGGAACGGCCTGTAGCTTTTGTCAAATCAGCAGAGTCTGCATCAGAGTCAGAATTGCGGCAGTTTTTAGAAAAGCGGCTGACCAGTTTCAAAGTTCCAGATTTGTTTTTACCGTGGCCTGAATTGGTTGAAACTGACTTGAAGCCCGACAGAAATGCGCTCTCGAAACTTGCCCAGATTCGATTCGATCAGAGGCAGAAGGGACACACAAAAAATGATGGCAACACTGCTATTTTTAACCAGTGGCTGCATCAATTTCCCCTCGGCTGGATGCGTGTTGCCCTGAGCGAAGGAAGACAGATTTTTTTGCTGCTGGATCTACGGAAAAAAGAAAAATTTCTCTGTTTGCATGTGCGCGCAAATTCGCGAGAAGAAGTAATGGAATGGTTGATGGCCGCAGAGAATCGTAAGTTACTTGAAGCGCAAAATGATGAAACTAGCACGTTAGGAACGAGTCCTAGATGGTTTCCTGCTCCAGAACTGAAACGCGGTGCAGTGCGGGAAAGCTTTGAAATCGTTCGACTTTTAGCTGATGATCTTCCGGAAAACAAAATTCCGCTGTACGATGCACGAGATCGTGGGACGTTCAAGATGTTATTATTAACACAAAAGAAACTAAGAAAATATAATATAAAACGGGACCCATCTACCTCAGATCCTCAGTACCTAAGTGAC
>JAKUUI010000052.1 GCA_022448485.1 SAR324 cluster bacterium | reverse complement strand
GTTATCAGCAGTTATTCTTACTTGAATATTAGCCATTTCCTTCCTTATAGTTAGATTTATAGATAATTATCTAATTGATATAATTATTTAAGTTATAATTGTGCTTCTACAAATAAGCACAACTCGCCATATAAGTTTACAGAAACAAATTGTCGCGGGATTCTTATTGAGGCATATAAACCTTACATGTGTAAGGCTTATACGATTAAAGACTTGTGGATGTTCGCCAGTTAATTTAGTGCCACAGGAGTGTCACAAGAGATAAAATCTAATTTGTTAGTGACTATTAAGTAGCTGATATCCTTGGTGGGTCGGCGGGGTCTCGAACCCCGGACCACCTGATTAAAAGTCAGATGCTCTACCAACTGAGCTACCGACCCGCAAGGGTCATTTAAGACTAGCAGAGAGTCTAAAAAAGTCAATCAATATTTAACATAAATAGTGATTTATTGAAGAACTAAACTTCTTCCAAAACTTTTACTAGATTATCTGCAATGTTCTTAAAGGCAAGTGTAGCCGGAGAATCGAGATTGCTTGCCATTAAAGGTTTCCCTTCGTCTCCGCCTTTTCGCACATCAATCTCAATAGGGACAGCACCAAGAAATGGCGCTTGAATTTTTTTGCTGGTTTCTTCCGCACCGTGCCGACTAAAAATTGGAGTTTCTTCACCGCATTTCGGGCAAGCAAAAAAGCTCATATTTTCGACAATTCCCAAGATGTCAATTTCTACTTTACTGAACATTTGTGACGCTTTAATTGCGTCAATTAAAGCCACATCTTGTGGAGTGGAAACGATAACTGCTCCAGCAAGCTCAATGAGTTGAGATATTGAAAGCTGAGCGTCACCGGTTCCTGGAGGCATGTCAACGATCATAAAATCACCTCCGGGCCAGTTAGTGTCTCGCAGCAGCTGTTCGATTGCTTGATGAACCATTGGTCCCCGCCAAATTACCGCGTCATTTTCTTCTACAAGGTTGCCGATAGAAAGTGTATGCATACCGAAAGTTTCAAGCGGAATCAAACGGTTCCCTGCCACAGATGGCTTCTCGCCACGTCTTCCTGTCATAATTGGCAAACTTGGACCATAAATATCTGCGTCGAACAGACTGACTTTGTAACCTTTTTGTGAAAGGGCAAGGGCTAAATTTACAGAAACAGTAGATTTTCCTACTCCTCCCTTTCCACTGGCCACTGCAATTATAGCTTCATAATTTTGAAGATATGCTGTACGTTGAGGTTGTTGTGGTGCTGCATGAGCGGGTTCGGTTTGTGAGGAATCATTTTCTTGAGGCGGTGAGGCTAAAACTTCAATGGCAACTCTTTCGATTTGTTGAATTTGTTTTATTTCTGCTTCGACTTGTGCAGGTAAGGATCCGCGTAAAGGAGAATCTTCTGGCAAAATAAGCGTGATTTTTGCAAAATCATTATTGATGACGCAGCCGTGTACGATTTCCGGTTCAACACTGACTAGCGGCTGGCCATTATCCAATGTAATGCGTGAAAATGCTGTCTCAAACTGTTTTTCTATGTCCATATATTTTCACTTCTGATTGATTGTTAATAATAAGCTATGAGCAAATTATATACATTTGGAAAAATGTCGCAAATATTTAATGCCAAAGCTGAGAATATTAGTGCAAATTCTTTGGTGAAAGGATTCAGCATTGATTCTCGTACCCTGAAAGCAGGAGATTTGTTTTTCTGTGTTCAGGGTGAAAATACAGACGGACACCTGTACATTTCCCAGGCACTGGAAAAAGGAGCCAACGCGGTGGTGGCTAATCCCGAAAAAATACCGAAAAACCTGCTCCAGAGCAATTTCCCGAGAATATTGGTTCCTGATCCAAATCGGGCATTGCGGGAGTGGGCAGCAGATGCACGCAAACAGTTTGGTGGGAAAGTGTTAGCAGTAACTGGAAGTAATGGAAAAACATCGACCAAAGAAATCCTTGCCGGCTTGTGTAGATATGTTGATGCGAATGCTTATGCAACTCCTGGAAATTTCAACAACTTTATAGGGGTGCCTCTGACTGTACTTGAGGCACCCACGGAAGCAGAGTGGTGGATTATTGAAATAGGTACAAATCATTTTGGTGAAGTTGCGGAGTTGTCAAAAATTGTTCGACCTTCTGCAGGAATCATCACGAATATCGGCGAAAGTCACCTTGAGTTTTTGCAGAATACAGAAGGCGTTGCTCGTGAAAAATCAGGGTTATTTGCAGGAATGTCTCCTGGAAATAACGTTGTTGTTCCGGACTCATTGCTGCACCAGGACTTTGTCGAAGATGAGGCCGGAAAAGCTGGAGTGAAAATTACGAAAATAGCATTTGATTTAGAACAGCCTCCCGTTGGCAGCCGCAAAATTCGGCTTTTTGATTCGGACTTTGAATCTACAATTGAAAGCCCATTATTGCAGCAGAACCTGGCTGCAGCTTTGACTCTTTTGCATTTGGAAGGTGTACCGGTTCAGCAACTTCAGCAGGCAGTGGTTAATCTGAATTTGTCTGTGACAGGCAGGTTTCAGCAAATTGAGATGGATAACTGGATTTTGCTTGACGACACGTATAATGCCAATCCGTCATCTTTTCGCGGTGTCCTGGAAAATCTGCATAAAATGTATCCGGAACGTCGTAAAATTGTAGTCTGTGGAGCAATGGCCGAACTGGGTAATTTGAGTCCGGATTCTCATCGGCAAGTCGGCGAAGCTATGGTAAAAAGTGGTGTTGAGAAAATGTTTGGCCTTGGTGGTGCTGAAATAGAATTGTATCTTGAAGGCTGGAAAAACGGAGGAGGTAAACTCGAAGCGGCAAAACACTTTTCAGATATTACTGAATTATTGGTCACATTTAAGGAAGAATTGCTGCCAGCGGATGTTGTGCTTGTTAAAGGCTCGCGTTCCGCACATATGGAACGCTTTGTCGATGCGATGCGCTGACTGGGAACGCGGGCTTTTCAGTTGGAAACTTTTTCTTTCAAATTATCAATGATCTTTCCAGCTTTTTCATCAACCTGTTGTTCTTCAGCCAGATTAAATATTTCGTTAAATTTCTCTTTTAACGTTTGAAGAATATCATTATCTGCAAACCAATCGATAACGTTTCCTGGCGTCAATCCTTGAGTTCCTGCATAGTAAGCTATTACAACTACGATACAAACAAAAATTATTCGTTTGATCATGTTTTCATATTCAGTAGTAAAATGTTTTCAGATCCAGAATTGATCAGGATTCAGCACAATGGTTTCTTCTCGTTTGGGTCCGGTCGAAATAATGGAGACCTTTGCTCCTACCAACTCAGACATCCGCTCAAGATAGGCCAGCATTTCAGAGGGCAACTGAGCATATTCTGTGATGCCCTCAGATGAGCATTGCCAGCCTGGCATTTCTTCATAAACTGGAGTGACGTTTTCCAACGATCTAGGAAGATTATCCCTAAACTCTCCATTTGACGAGCGATAACCTACAGCTATTTTGAGAGTTTCAAATTTATCCAGCACGTCCAGTTTCATTACCGCCATACTGGTAATTCCATTGAGCCGAACTGCCTGACGTACTAGTAATGCATCAAACCAGCCACATCTTCGCGGGCGTCCAGTTGTAGCACCAAATTCATGACCTTCTGACTGTAAAAGTTCACCATAACTATCTAACAACTCAGTCGGAAATGGACCGCTTCCTACCCGCGTGGTGTAGGCTTTGACAATACCCAGAACGTCAGTGATGCGAGTTGGACCAATACCGACACCAGCGCAGGCTCCTCCGGCTAGGGTGTTTGAAGATGTTACAAAAGGATATGTCCCATGGTCAACATCCAAAAATGTTCCCTGCGCCCCTTCAAACAAGATGTTTTTACCCTCCTCAATCATCTGATTGACCAGTAGCGGTGTATCACGGATATATGGTTTTAGTTTTTTCAGGTGAACTTCAAATTCTTTAAAAATTTCTTCTGCAGAAAAAGCAGGCACATCTGCCCCAAAACATTGCTCAAGTAATTGATTTTTTTCATCAACAATTTCCTCTAGTCGTGTCCTGAACTGTTCTAGTTCAAGCAGATCTCCAATTCTGATTCCGGATCGTCCCACTTTGTCTTCATAGGCGGGACCGATTCCACGGCCGGTAGTACCAATTTTCTTTTTACCTT
Organism: SAR324 cluster bacterium; assembly: GCA_022448485.1. Lineage (GTDB taxonomy): Bacteria > SAR324 > SAR324 > SAR324 > NAC60-12 > Arctic96AD-7. The sequence goes on along the minus strand of JAKUUI010000052.1, from coordinate 9,952 downwards.
TACGTTCCTCACGCATTAGATCAAACGTTTTGTGCCAAGGCATGACAAGCTGCGCCCTGTCGCTGATGCTCAGATGACTTTCCACTGCAATAGCCATTTGCTCTAATTCATCAATTTCTTTGATTAATTCAGCTAAATCAACGACCACTCCATTTCCAAGGATTGAGGTTGTTTCCCGCAAAATTCCTGAAGGAACTAAATGTAAAATGAAGGTTTTGTCTCCAAACATCACAGTATGTCCGGCATTATTTCCACCTTGGTAACGCACTACCGCATCCGCACGCTCTGTGAGTAAATCAACAATTTTACCTTTTCCCTCGTCACCCCACTGGGTGCCTACAACAATTACACAAGCCATTTTAATTTAGATCAGATTTTTTGATACATTTATGAAGAAAGTTCTTTGGCTCGCAGATAAGCATGTTGAATTCCGTCTTTAATTGACTCTCCAACTTTTGTTGATTGAAAGTGATTAAGTGCGGCTAAGGTGGTTCCACCCGGAGAAGAAACCTGTTCGCGCAAAGTTTCTGGAGACACTTGCTGAGATTCCCAAAGCAGTGTTGCCCCACGAATGGTTTTTTGTACCAGGACCAGTGCGTCTTCATTCGAAAAACCAAGTGATTTTGCAGATGCAGTCATTTGCTCGGCAAAGTAAAATAAATAACCTGGACCACTTCCGGAAATTGCAGTGGCCGCATCAATTGCGTCTTCATCTTGAGCTTCCAAACATGTTCCGCAGGAAGAAAAGAAAGTTTTTACGAGTTCGCGCTCTTCTGTATCAACCTCATCAGAAGCAAAAAAGACGCTCATTCCCTCTGCGATCAAAGTTGGTATATTAGGCATTACCCTCACTAATTTTGTTCGTCCAAGTGCTCCACGCATGGTCTGCAGTGAAATCCCAGCCATCACAGAAATTACAACCTGGTGTGGCAGAAGCCACTGAGCCAGCAGTTCCATTGCCGGCGTTGCGGCTTGCGGTTTTACTGCTAATAAAATCAGTTCGTATCTGCGTACAGTTTCGTCAATCTCAGCTTTAGTAGCACATCCAGTTGCCTTACCCAGATTTTGGCGCTTTGCTTCTTCCGGCTCAATTAACAAAATATCTTCCGCTGGAACTGCTTCTGTTTTAACTAAAGCACGGAGAATCGCGCCGCCCATGTTTCCACCACCCAAAATTATTAAACGCATTGACTCCTTTTACTTTACCAAATTAAGACTTGAGTACAGTTAGATAAACCCTCAATATTATACTTATATTTTTATTAATTAACCAGTAGAATTTTTTGAGTAAGTTGAATGATAAATAAAAGAAATAAATTGCTAAATAACTGATCTACTGCCAAATTATCTTTGCACTGATTATAAACTGATGACTGTACTGAAGGTTTCTGAACCGGACGGTTTACTCTACATTGTTACGGATTCGCATTTGGATGATCAAAATGCGCCTGCAGAAGAATTTGTGGAGATGCTGACAAAACTGGAAAATCCACATACGGTCGTGTTTTTGGGTGATCTGTTTAAAATTTGGCTCGCACCACCAAAATTCTGGACGGATCTGCATCGTCAAGTGATATTTGAGTTTGAATGTTTGAAAAAAAGATGTAGTAACGTAGTGTTTATTTCAGGAAACAGGGAAATGTTATTGCCTGGAAAATTTACGGACAGTTGGAAAAAAAAACTTCCTTTTACTCATTTGATACACAACGACTGGCTTTTGAACTGGGGGCAGAAACGTTACGGTTTTATTCACGGTGATACGATTAATTATAACGACCGTCAATATTTACGCTGGAAAGCCATTTCACACAGCCGAATCGTTGAATCTTTTTTTCAGATGTTGCCGGGACCTGTGGCACGCTGGGTTGCTGAACGTATTGAATCAATGCTGGTGGAGACCAACAAAGAATATAAAGTACATTTCCCTGAAAAAGAAATAAGGGAGTTTGCGGAAAATGTTCTTCCGGAAGTTGATCAGTATTTTGTGGGGCATTTCCACCTTGACCGGAAAATTAAGGTAGATGGATGTAACAGTGAATTGAGAGTGGTTCCTGACTGGCTTTCGCAAAGAACAGTCATCAGAATAAGTCCAGAAGGAGAAATTGAAGTTTTGCGCTTTCAAGACGGTTCGCTGAACAAAGTTCATTGATCACTGATTAGATGCTCCATATCCGATGGAGGAATGAAGTCAAGACTTTTTATGTTTCCGGATGGAGCCTGTATTTCGCTTATGACCAACAGCCAATGGTTGTTTCTAGTGTAATCTTCAATACGTATTTTTTGAGGAAATGGAATTTCGTAGTGTTTTTGATAGCGCGGAATTTTTGCATGGTACTCCAGCAATCCTTGCAAAGATTTACTCATGTATTCAATGCGTCCTTCGGAATTAAGTCCCAGGCGGATTTCAGTGGCCCCCTGAATAAGCTGTAGTTCTCCGGTGGGAAGCATTTTTCGTTGCCAGTCCGGAGTTTTTTCTGGAATTTGTCCCAGAATCAGCCATTTCAGTTCAGTCAGGGAAAGATCCATTCCCAACCATGTCTTACGTATTTCCCAATTGTTGTCTTCCAGAACATAGTTTTTTTCCTGAAAGTTCAACAGTAAAAACTTTTCTGGACTTGCACGAAGCTCATAAATTAAAGAACCAACCAGCGGTGCGAAAATACTCATTCTTAATTCTGATTTACTGGAAATCTGTAATTCCAGCTCACCACTTTGTTTGCCATCCGGATGCTTGAATAAAACTCTACCGGAAACATAGTAGTTCCCGTCTGTATTGTGCAGGTTTTTTAATTGTGAGGATGATTGACTGGACGGATCCGGGCCGGAAAATGACGAGCACCCTGTTAACCACAGAATGCCGACTAAAACTTGATAAATGAGCCGCAGTGGAAGTTTGAGACTCAATCTTCGTCTTCCATAAAAACCTTCTCTGCTACGAGAAAGAGTGAGATATACAGGCCTGCAATCACAGCCACTGTAACCAAAATATTCATTTCATGCATGATACCTCTTAACATGTAGTTGCAAAAATGTTATAATTCAGGCTAGCTATTTTTTCCTCTAGAAGCAATTAATTAATGTAGAACCTGCAATTTTTAATAAACATGAAACGAGATTTTGTATCAATTCTTGATTGGACGAGTGAAGAAATTCGAAGCAATCTTGACTTTGCAGTTGAGTTAAAGCAGCAGACAAAAGAGGGGAAGTGTCCACAATTACTGCAAAGGAAAACTTTTGGGCTTTTTTTCCACAAGCCATCTTTACGAACACGTCTCTCTTTTGAGGTAGGGATCGCGCAGCTTGGTGGAACCGCGATGGTGCTTTCTGAACAGGATTTTAAAATAGGCGAGAGGGAAACTGTGAGTGATGTTGCACGGGTAATGTCTCGCTACGTGGATGGTATTTTGATCCGCACATATTCTCATCAGATGGTATTGGATTTGGCAAAATACTCAACAGTACCGGTTGTCAATATGCTTACAGATTTCAATCATCCCTGCCAGGTGATGTCGGATATGCTGACGATTAAGGAAAAACTTGGACGTATTGACGAAGTACGCATCGCTTATGTTGGAGACAGCAATAATATGACAAATTCCTGGCTGAATATTGCAGCTAGAATTCCACTTGATTTACGCATTGCAACTGCTCCTGAAACTTTGCCAGATATGGAACTGGTGCGTAAAATCCAGGAAATAGGTATTTCGACTATTAAAGTGACTCATTCAGCGGAAGAAGCAGTGAATGGTGTAGAAGTTCTGTACACTGATGTCTGGGCCAGTATGGGAGAAAAAGAAAAAATAGAAGAAAGAGAGCGTGTTTTAAGAGAATTTCAAATCAACTCAAGTCTGTTGCAATGCGCTGAAAAGGAAGCTTTTGTTTTGCATTGTTTACCTGCTGAAAGGGACAAAGAAATTACTGATGAAGTGATCGAGGGATCCCAGTCAGTCGTTTTTGATCAGGCAGAGAACAGATTGCATGCACAAAAAGCTATCTTGGCCCAATTAGAAAAATGGCGCCATGTTTGATTTAATTCTAACACCAAATATAAATTTGTTTTATGACTGAAATGGCTAAACTTAGTCTCCCTGACGGAAAGTCTATGGAGCTCCCGGTGTTAACCGGATCAGAAAATGAAAAAGCAATCGACATTTCTGATTTACGTAAAAAAACCGGATACATAACTCTGGATCCAGGCTTTGCTAATACAGGTGTGTGCGAGAGTAAGATTTCTTACATTGACGGAGAGCATGGGATATTGCGATATCGCGGTTTTCCGATTGAGGAATTGGCTGAAAACCCGTCATTTGTCGAAGTAGCCTATTTGCTGATTAATGGAGAACTGCCAAATAAAATGCAGTTGGAGAATTTTGCTGATCGTATCAGCTTACATTCAATGATTCATGAGGATATGAGACATTTCTTTGAAGGATTTTCTCAAAACTCCCATCCGATGGTAATACTATCAGCAATGATTTCTTCCCTATCTGCATACTATTCAGAAGCTTCAGGGAAAGCATCAATGGAGGATTTGGAGATAAATTCTGCACGTTTGATCGCAAAAATTAGTACTATTGCCGCATTTTCCTACAAAAAGAGTGTAGGACAACCATTTGTCTATCCAAGAGACGAACTGTCATACAGCGCAAATTTTTTGAACATGATGTTTTCGGTACCTGCGGAACCATTTGAATTAGACCCTGAAATTGAGCGTTCGCTGGAACTGTTGTTGGTTTTGCACGCTGATCATGAACAAAATTGCAGTGCGTCTACAGTGCGTGTTGTTGGTAGCAGTGAGGCCAACGTTTATGCGTCTGTGGCCTCTGGAATTTTAGCCCTCTGGGGACCTCTGCATGGAGGTGCTAATCAGCAAGTTGTGCAAATGCTTCAAAAAATCCACATGGATGGAACAGGTATTTCAAAGTATATTGAGAAGGCCAAAAATCAGTATTCTAATTTTCGTTTGATGGGTTTTGGTCACAGAGTGTACAAAAATTTTGACCCGCGTGCTAAGATACTCAAAAATGAATGTGACAGGATTCTGAGTAAATTAGGTATTAACGATCCGCTGCTTGATATTGCTCTTGAACTGGAAGAAATAGCGCTTTCGGACGATTATTTTATCGAAAGGAAACTGTATCCTACTTTAGATTTCTACACTGGAATTATTTATCGTGCACTTGGTATTCCACTGAATATGTTTACGGTTATGTTTGTTTTGGGACGTGTGCCGGGATGGATTGCACAGTGGAAGGAAATGCATGAGGATGCTAAACAAAAAATTGCGCGTCCGCGTCAGTTGTATACCGGTCAGACCAAGCGCAAATATGTGCCTATTGCAGAACGTGTTTAAGTAACAAGTGAAAAGTATTAAGAGATATTTAATTTTGTTGAACACTACTTGCATAGCTAGCTCCTGACAAGTACTGAGGCAGCAAACCTTGGCAATGTTATTTACTTAAAACTCAAATCTATATAAAAGTCAAACATGGGTTCTGTTTTGTCACAGGAAGAAGTCGACGCGCTGCTGCAGGGGGTAGCCAGTGATGATGTGGCAGGCGAAAAAGATGATGAAGAAGAGTATGATCCGGAAGAGATCGTTTCTTTTGACCTGACTGCTCAGGACCGCATCATTCGCGGTCGAATGCCTACTCTGGAAATTATTCACGATCGTTTCGTACGTCTCTTCCGTTTAACTTTATCAAATGCGTTGCGAAGGGTTGTGGACATCAATGTGCGCTCCACAGAATTGATCAAATTCGGTGAGTTTATCAAAACCTTGCCGGTTCCTACCTCTATGAATCTTTTCCGCATGACGCCGCTTCGTGGAAATGCCATGATGGTCTTTGAAACCAGATTGGTTTTTACCTTAGTTGAAATGTTTTTCGGTGGAGGTGGAGATGCGGAGACCAAAGCTGAAGGACGAGACTTTACGGAAATTGAATCACGGATGATCAAGCGTGTGATAATCAGTGGTCTTGAAGATTTGCAAACATCTTGGAGGCCTGTTTTCCCTGCCCAGATCAACTATGTCCGTTCAGAGGTTAACCCTCAATTTGTCTCAATTGTACCACACAGCGAAATTGTCGTCGTGGTAACTTTTGATATTGAAATCGGACGGGCGCCGATGTCGATAATTGTTTGCGTTCCGTATTCGATGATTGAGCCTATCCGAACCAGACTGAATGCCGGTTTTCAAAGTGAACAGGATGAGAAAGATAACACATGGAGTAATCGGTTCAAACAAAATTTGCAGAAAGTTGATGTCGAATTAATTGCAAAATTGGGGGAGATGAATATCTCCGTACGTGACTTTTTGAATTTACAAAAGAATGATGTCTTGTACTTGGAACATGAAACCAAGAGTCCAATTTCGATTGAAGTTAATGGGGTGAAGAAATTTACCGGCTTTCAGGGGGCCTATAAAGGACACAAAGCGATAAACATTGACGAATTAATTTATCAACCGCCTGAGGTCGATGAAATGCTCGGATGACAGGTTATTTCAAGTTACCTAGCTGCTGAGAGGATACTTCAGATCCTGATGCTTGAGCGTGAACCCCAAGCCGGGGGGGCTCCAACCCAACTTCATCGATTCTCAGCAAAAGCTGCTCTCCTTCTTCAAATACGCCCAACCCGAAAACCGGAACAGTGCAATCGAGTTCTATCAATTCAATTTCAGTATTATTGTTTGGAAGTCCTTTTCTTATTTTTGCAGCAAAGATTTCTCCAAGATGTTGTTGTAAATATCTGAGCTTCCAGTACTGAATGATTTCCCTTTCTGCCCGTTTGTATTTTCTTTGACGAAGGCTGACTTCTTCAGCCCAATGCATCATGTCTTCTGTACTGAAAACGGGATCCTCTTCTTTTATCAACATCTTTAGCTGCAACTGAGTGATTAAGTCTGCGAATCTCCTGATTGGAGAAGTTGTATGCATATAAGCTTCGCAACCCAATCCTGCATGTGTTCCGGAAATAGTTGTTAATCTTGCAGGTTCAACCTGGATATGTTCCAGCGAAAGCTGCTCTCCGTCCTCAACTTCCTTGATCAACTCAAACGAAGCCTGGGTTCGATAAATTCCAGGGAAATCTGCTGCTTTAAAAAGTCGCCCCGTTTCTCTGTTCACTGCTATTGCAAGCTCTTCAATAATTCGGTTAGCAGGGCTGTTTCGATTGAGCGGGGTAATGCAAATTTGCTCGGGATCACTGATGTCAAAATTGAATTCTTTTCGTGTCAAATTAAGTGCTCCTTTTCGCAGACGCAGTTCAAAAGCTTTCATACAAAACTTATTTAACAAGCCCCAAAAATCCTGCTTTCCCTTAATTAACAGATCGGCCTGCTCGTAACTCAAATTTTTCTGTACCCGGGCTATTTTCGGTGCAACTTCAAGTAAATTCCAATCTCCATTGCCTGTCAGTTGAAATTTAAAACTGAGCACAGCCCTGTCCTCTCCTGCCTTTAACGAAAAGGTGTCATTAGAAAGCAGGTCAGGTAACATGGGAACAGGTCCTTCGGGTGAATAAACTGAAGAAATTCGGGATTCAGCTTCTTTGAACAGTGGATCTTCCGGCTGTATTGCATGGCTTAAATCGGTGATGTGTATTGCCACAATAAGCTCTCCTTCACTCCATTCCAGCACGGAAAATGCATCATCATAATCCAGAGTTTTTTCTGCATCAATCGTGAAGGTTGGAACTTTTGCAGAAATTCTTTCTATATTTTCTAAAGGTAAATTACTGACTCGTTCGACTTCTGACAATGCTTCTTCGGTAAATTGTTCCCGAACATTGGCTCGTAAAAGTGTTAGGCGTGATGCGGATACAGGAGCTCCCGCTTTAGCAAGCCAGCGTTTGAGTGAGTTTTCTTCGCCAGGTCCAATAGAGGTACCCCAGCCTAAAAGTGAGGACATTTCTTTCCAATGCGGAGAATCTGTGCCGTCGGCCAACAAATTGAGCAGTTGATCCAGCCAAATTTGCTGTTCTGCAGTAATTTCTGAATCCGCATTCCAGGCACCGGATTCAAGATGTTTAATCCATTTTTGAATATTGACGGCACGTTTCCGTCGTTCATGCTGACGGACCAACTGAACTTGAAGCAATTCTAATTCTGCTGAAGTCCTGGGTGTATAAGTTAAATTGCGGTTATGCTTGAACCAGAAAGAGTCCTCTCGAAGCGCCAGAAACAAACCAAGCTGGTAGACCGAATTTTTTGGATCATCAAGAAAATCAAAGGCCAATTCGTCAAGTGAATACTCCCGCCCATTTTCCAGCAAAGAATGCATGGTTTCCAGCTCAAAGGCCTGTTTGTACTGTTCCGCCTGTTTCAGGTGCTGTCCGATGGTTTCGTGTGCCTGAACAGCGTTTAAAGGCAATTTCTTTCCCCGCCAACTGAAGGCCACTCGATTTTCGGGCAGGAATATTATTTTCCCTTGTAGTGGGACAATGATTAGCTTATTTTTCTGTATGCCTTCAACCCATCCATAATCCAGCTTATGATCCTGGAAAAAAACGCAATAGTGATTTATTAATGACTCCAGCATTTGTTTGAATGTATGTATTTATTGGAAGAAAAGAAACTATGGTTTGTAGTGTACTATTTTTAGACGAGTATCTCCAAGTCTTAAAAATGCCTTGTAGATAACAAATACTTTCTACGATTACATCATTTCTAGTTTCTTTAAAATACTTATTTAGATGTATTCAGCATTATGTTATGTTAACTGCCATACAAACACCATAAACCCATTAGGAGTAACTGATGATCATAGGAGTTCTAAAAGAAATTCATCCCGGCGAACGTAGGGTTGCGATGGCACCCTCAGTTGCAAAACAATGCCTGAAAAATGGGGACTATGTATTCTTGGAACAAGGTGCAGGAGTCATTGCCAATTTTACAGATGACCAATATGAAGATTGTGGTGCAGAAATAATTGAGTCTGCAGAAAAAATTTGGGAACAGGCTGATGTGATCCTCAAGATTCGTCCTCCTGAAGAAAATCTTGAAACAGGAAAGCATGAGGCAGATTTACTACGTAAAGATTCCTGTCTGATTTGTCTGTTGAATCCTGGACGTAACCCTGATTTATTGAAAAGGCTTGCAAAAACTGGTGGGACTGCAATTGCAGTGGATGCTATACCTAGAATTTCACGTGCGCAGTCGATGGATGTACTTAGTTCCATGGCAAATATTTCTGGTTATAGAGCAGTTACTGAAGCAGCACATAATTTTGGTCGTCTCTTTACAGGGCAAATTACGGCAGCAGGGAAAATCCCACCAGCTAAAGTCTTGGTAATTGGTGCTGGAGTAGCTGGACTTTCTGCAGTGGGTTGTGCCCAAAGCTTGGGTGCAATTGTACGTGCCTTCGACACAAGATCTGGAGTACGTGAAGAGGTGCAAAGCATGGGTGCTGAATACTTGGAATTGAATTTTGAAGAGGATGGTACCGGCAGCGGGGGCTATGCTAAAACAATGAGCAAGGAATTCATTGATGCAGAAATGAGATTGTTTGCCGAGCAGGCAAAGGAAGTAAATATTATCATTACGACAGCTGCTATTCCTGGCAAGAAGTCACCAGTTTTGATTACTAAAGAAATGGTAGAGAGCATGATTCCTGGATCAGTTATAGTAGATTTGGCTGCCGAAGGAGGTGGAAATTGTGAAATGACAAAACCAGGAGAATTTCGTGTTTACAAAAAAGTGACCATCATTGGCTTTACAGACCTGCCCAGTCGTTTGCCTACTCAAGCAAGTCAGCTCTTTAGCAACAATACTGCTAAATTAATTCAGCACCTGAATGTAGATGGGGAACTAAACCTTGATCTGGAAGACGAGATTACTGGTGCAATTACAGTGGTTCATGATGGAAAAGTTCTTTGGGATCCGGAGGCACAAAATAAAGTTCAGAAAAAAACTGTTGCACCAGTAAAGCTGGAAACAGTTTCTGAAAAGATA
>JAKUUI010000051.1 GCA_022448485.1 SAR324 cluster bacterium | reverse complement strand
TTATCCTTTCATGTATATTTAATATTTTATTAATGTGAATTTACTCCAAAACATACTTGGAAGCAACATGATATTAGAATCCAGAATGAATATTGTTGTCTAATGCCCTGCACAATTGAAAGTAAAAAAATTAAAACTTGTTAAATGAAATAAAAGCTTGCAAAATAAATTTTAGCTTGGTAATATTCGTCAATGCCTTCAAAGTGTAATTTACAACGGAAGCTTTAAAAGCTATCGAAGTGTTTGTTACACTCCTAATAAATAGTCATGAACCTTAAATCAATTAAGGAGGAATGACCAATGCCAGATTCTGAAACACTCACCACAATAGATCCTTTAGAGGGTTCATTAGGTCCCCATAAAGTTGTACATGCTTTTTGGTTGGCAGGAATGAGTTGTGACGGTTGCTCAATTGCAGCTGTTGGCGCGACCCAACCATCAGTTGAGTCGTTGGTAAATGGAACCATTCCAGGCGTTCCCAAAGTGATCTTACACCATCCTGTGCTTAGTGTAGAAGCAGGCGAAGAATTTATGCATCCTTATGAACAGGCTGTAAATGGAGAACTGGATGCACCATTTGTAGTTATTTATGAAGGGTCAATTGCGGATGAATCCATTGCTGCTTCTAAGGGTGGGTATTGGGCAGGTATGGGGGCTCGTGAAGTAGATGGAGAAATGCAACCGATCCCTACATCAGAATGGCTGAAGCGTCTTTCTGAAAATGCGGCAGCTGTAATCGCTATTGGAACCTGTGCTACCTGGGGAGGGGTCCCCGCTGCTCTTGGTAACGTTACTAATGCTATGGGACTTATGGACTTTTTGCCAAACGATTACCGAAGCACTTTTGGGCTGCCAGTAGTAAATATCCCCGGTTGCGCTCCGGTTGGTGACAATTTTACTGAAACGGTCGCTGCAGTTTTGCTGTTTCTACAGGGCATTGGTCCTCTTCCGGAATTTGATGAATTGGGTCGTCCTGCGTGGCTATATAATGAAACAGTTCATCGGGGTTGCACACGAGCTGGCTTTTATGAAGAAGGGCTGTTTGCTGAAGAGTATGGAGATAAAGAATGTCTGGTTGAAATTGGTTGCTGGGGACCGGTGGTGCAGTGTAATATCAACAAACGCGGAGCCATCAATCATGTTGGAGGTTGTATGAATACCGGTGCTCCTTGTATCGGCTGCACCATGCCTGGGTTTCCTGATGCCTTCGCTCCCTTTTATGAAAGGCCTCCGGGTACATTTGTCTCAACCACGATTTCTAAAGCAACCGGATCCATCATTCGCAATTTACGCAACCATACTCGTTTTTTTAATAATCGTACCAGACGCTGGGACGAGCAGGGACAAGTTCCCAATGGTTGGGGAAATGTGCGTGAACCGAATTTGATTGAAAAAACGATGCACTATTTTTATAAAAAAATGCAAAACTCCAGCTCATCGTCATCAAAACAATAAAATATTATTGAAGAATGGAGCGTGTTATGAATGATGCAGAACTTTTTGCCAATTGGTATCTATGGTTAGTTATTGCAGCAGTTATCATTGTAGCTGCCGCTGTTTTACTGATTGCTGTCTGGTTCGCGGCAAAAAGAATTTTAACCCTTGCAGTAGCAGCGCTAGGATTGGTAAAGCAAATCAGATCTAATACTCAGTGTGTTTGGAAACTTGCGGATACTAATCAGACTGCTGGAGATATTTTGAATACAGCTCAGTCAATCCATGGTCATGGTGGGCAGGTTGCAGGGGCACTCCATGCTGCCAGCGAACAAGAAGCATAAGAGGCCTACCAATCTTAATTTAAGAGAGAGAAAGTTATGGGAATTACTGAAAGCGCTGTTTTAATTGTCTGGGCTGGTTCTTTGGTGATTGGCGTGGTCGTCATTGGTGTTGTTGCTTTTCTATTGACCATGATACGTAAAACAGCTGATCAAATATTAGACGGCGTCAGTGCGATTTGGACACATGGTAAGCTTGTGGCCAATAATACAATACAAATACCTTTATTTTTAGGAACAACAAATAGGGTTGTTAGCCAGATTAAGTTAGAAGCTGTCGCGATATTGGGGGCAACAAAAGCGATTGAAGAGCACGCTAAAAGTTGCCCAGGTTGTCCGGAATGTGTACTTTCTTAAATATGAAATAGGAGTATTCTAATGTTTGTTATTTTGATGCTGATTACCGTGCTGGCGGCCGTCATTTTGTTGGTAGTGCTGGTATCAAACCTGACTAAAATTGTTGGTGCATTAAATGCCATTGGTGGAAACCCTGATAGTTATCTGTCGAAACTGCGCTGGGGGTTGCGGGCTATTGAAACCGAAACAGGTCATATCCCAACTGAAGTGACCACTCTCAATACTGAATTAGGAGTGATTGCCGAAGGATTGACAGGAGTTGATCAACATTTGGTAAATACCATTGATTCTGTTGTAAAGCAAGAAAGGGGATGAGATGATGTCGCAAGCCGTATATGTGATTTGGGCTATTTTATTGGTGGTTGTCATACTGGCAGTACCTTTATTGGTATCGCTACTTCATCGCACGTATAGAAGTGCCAGAAATATTGAGCAATATTTGGAACAAATGTACACAGCTGGTGTTGGCATTGCCGATAATACCGGCCATATCAAAGCTCTTGAAAGTACCATAGAAACCGCTACTACGATTTTGAAAGTAGCAGGTGATATCAATTCCAATGCTGAAACCGTCAAGAAAACCATGGCTGCCCGGGCAGATTAGGAATTGATAGTTATTTAACGCAATAGTCGAAAAGGTACTATGGATTTTCCAACTTTTCTTTTAACAGTCACCATCATTGTTGTAGCTCTGGTGGTAGTAGTATTGGTTCTTTATTTATTAGGAATCATTGTTGCCCTCTACCGTACTGGTTCTCATCTAGAAAAACTGGCTGGAGGTCTTCAAAAAATAGTTGATGACACCGCCCCGTTAGAGGGCCACTTGACTACTGTCAATGGTGCTTTGGGGCAACTAAACGGTGGGCTTGAATCAGTGGACAACCACCTAGTAGCAACTGCTAAAGTATTTAATCTTTAAAATCCGAGGAAATAATGTGCTTTAAAAACCTACCAATCGAGTTTGATCAGCAGGGCAATGCAACGCTGTTAAAAGATGTCCCCAATCCTTATGATTATAATACCACTACTCTGGATGGCGAACAGGACAAGCTGAAAGAATTGTTGGCTCGTAACGGTTTCATTAAGAATGTTGATTTTGACCCCGTTACCAGAGTTGCTGGAGCCTTGGCTTTTCACAGTGTGGTCGATTTAAAAAACCGGGAAGTATTATCAACTAACTCCATGGCAACCCTCTTTCGTGGTTATGAGATTATCTTGAAAGGTCGTGATCCACGGGATGCATCTTATATTAGTAGTCGTGCCTGTGGTGTTTGTGGAGGTGTTCATGCCACAGTCTCAGCGTTAGCCATGGAAATGGCACTGGGGATCACCCCACCGCCTTTGGGTGTGGTAGTAAGGAATTTGCTGCTTTCCCTTGAATATCTATACGATCATCCCTTACATTTATTCTTATTGGCAGGACCAGATTATTCTGAGCAGATGGTCACATTGACTAATCCTAGCCTCTTTCAAAAAGCCCAAAAAACGCCAGCAAAATTCGAAGAAATGCATGGTTATTCTACCATTGGTGAGATTATGCATGACTTAAATCCTCTCACCGGCAAACTTTACGTAGAAGCTCTACACATGACTCGGGTTGCACGAGAAGCATATGTGCTTATTGGCGGCAAATATCCCCATCCACAGACAGTTGTACCTGGGGGTGTTGCAGTCACCATTGATATCAGTGTCATGAATGAAATGTATGAGCGTATACAACAGTTTTTTGATTACTCTAAAAAAGTTGTTGGAATATGGGATGATGTTTTCGATTTCTTTTTGGAAAGCAATCCGGAATATGAAAAGTGTGGATATCGTCCAGCTACAATGATGGATAGTGGTGTGTGGGATCGTCCGGGTGTATATGATGCCTCTTATAAGAATATGACAGAATGGGGTAAAGCCCGCTGGGCTACCCCTGGTGTTCTAGTGGATGGAAAACTGGTGACCACCGATTTACAAAGAATAAATGCGGGTTATGAAGAATTTGTTGAACATTCTTTTTACGAAAAATGGGATGGACAACGTTTTTCCGAGGATCCAGCAGGTATCCCTTTGGGGCCTAATCATCCCTGGAACAAAGAAACTATACCAAAGCCTGGAAAACAAAGCTGGCGTGATCGCTATTCCTGGGATGTTAGCTGTACGTGGGATCGTATGCCTATGGAAGCTGGCGCTTATGCAAGACTCTATCTCACCGCTATGGCTCAGGAGCTTCCTGAAAGTAAATTCCTCAGATCCACGGGTCATAGTTTGCAAATTGATATTCCCAAAAGCACATTGCCTGGGGGAACGTTTGAATGGAAAATACCTAAAATGTGGAACACGTTTGAAAGAAATCGTGCCCGTGCTTATGCCATTCCATACTCAGCAATGGTGTGTATGGAAAATTGGTTGCTGGCCATGGAATTGTTAAGGCAAGGGGAAACCAAGATAAGTACACCGTTTGAAATCCCAAAAAAAGGGACACAAATGGGTGTAGGATTTTGGGGAGCCGGCCGAGGATTTCTCAGCCACCATCTGGTCATTGATGATGGAGTCATTGGGAATTATCAAATCAGTACGCCTTCTACTCTAAATGCCGCACCTAGAACACCATGGGGGGAGCCGGGACCGTATGAAGAAGCTGTGATGAATACCCCAATTTTAGAGGAGTTCAATTCTGCTGACGACTACAAAGGAATTGATATTTTGCGTTCGATTCGCAGTTTTGACCCCTGTATGCCATGCACCACTCATATTATGATTGATGGAACAGACAAAATGGTTACTCGGGAAGTCACCACCTGTGCTTGCGGTGTAGAATAAATCAATGCGCCGGGTACTAATTGGGACCATTGGTTATTTCAATTTGCGCGATTATTCTATAGGACCTCATTTACTGGTACAACTAAAAAATACGCAATGGCCCCCTGGTATAGAGGTGGATGAGATGAATTGGGGTCCGATTGCTATTGTGCAACAATTTCAGTCACTCCCTGAACCTTTTGATCGAGTCATCTTTTTAACCGCCAGAGCGTGCGGGCGCCTTGTTGGAACCATTACCCTTAGACACTGGGTTGGTGGTTTACCTGACGAAGAAAATATTCAATCCCGGATTTCTGAGGCTGTGACAGGTGTTATTAGTACCGACAATCTCTTAATCATTGGAGAGCATTTCAAAATTTGGCCGGAAGAGGTGTTCTTAGTGGATGTTGAACCGGGAAAAGAAGAGATGGGAGAAACTTTTACTCCGGAAGTTGAAGCTGTTTTAGACGATGTCTTGGAAATTATACATGAACTTGCTGTTAATAATAGCAGTGCTTTACCAGATTTCGAGGAAATGAAAGGTAATGAATTGCTGATATAATAGTTTGAGCCTACGCCTCCAAAATTTAACTATCCTCTATTAGTTGAATATCAACCCATCTCGACCTTCCTCCAGATTTATTCTGATTTTAAATCATAGAAGTTACAATCTCAACTGACAACTAAACTGAACATGTCAGGTAAAAAGCATATTCTGATCTCTGGTGTTGGCAACGTGTTACATCAAGACGATGGTTTCGGAGTTGAGGTTGTTCGGCAATTAGAAAAAAAGAACGGTTTGCCTGACTCAGTGGAAATAATGGAGACTGGGATTGGGGGTATTCATCTAGTACAAGAGCTTTACAATGGCTATGAGGTTTTAATTTTAGTTGATGCAGTGTTACGAGATAGAGAAGCAGGTCAAGTTTATCTGTTAGAAGCAGATGTGCCTGATATAAATGAGTTCTCATTTGATGAAAAAAGTGATTTTTTGGCAGATATGCACTTTACCAATCCCTCACGAGCATTGATGCTTGCTAAAGCCTTGAAAATTCTTCCAGAAAAAGTATATATCCTAGGATGTCAACCTGCAGCCTATCAAGATTTTGATTTAGGCTTGAGCGAAGAAGTATTTAAAGCAGTTCCTTATGCGATTGAACGCCTTGAGTCTTGGGTGGAACAGTATTACAAAAACAAAGAAAACTCAGATCAATAACTCATGGAAATTGAAAACGCACAGATCCAACGTCGTCGAATTTTGTTACAGGGTGTTATACAAGGTGTGGGATTGCGGCCTTTTGTCTATCGAGAAGCTAAACAGAATGGGCTGTCGGGGCTGGTTTTAAACAACAGTACCGGTGTGAAAATTGAGGTTGAAGGAATTCCGCAGAAGATAGAAGATTTTATTCGGTCGTTACAAGATTCCCCTCCGGTTTTAGCCAGAATTGACGAAATTGTTGTTGAACCGATTCCCCCTCAAGGGGACAAGGAATTTATTATTGAAACCAGCCAACAGGGGGAAGAGCAGCAGGTCATGATTTCCCCTGATACGGCAACTTGTTCTGAGTGTCTGCAGGAATTGTTTGATCCCAATGATCGTCGTTATCATTACCCGTTCATCAATTGCACAAATTGTGGCCCTCGTTTTTCCATCGTTCAAGATGCCCCTTATGATCGATCCAAGACTACCATGGCTTCTTTTATTATGTGCTCAGCCTGTGCTGCCGAGTATTCTAATCCTCTGGATCGCCGATTTCATGCCCAACCCATTGCCTGCCTGAGATGTGGACCAGATATTTATCTATTGAATCGAAAGGGTGAAAAGAGTAAACAAACAAATTTTGATGCGATTATAACTGCCGCTCAAAAACTAGCCAAAGGAGAGATACTGGCTATCAAGGGATTGGGCGGTTATCATCTTGCTTGTGATGCGTTGAATGATCATTCAGTAAAAGTTCTACGACAGCGAAAATACAGGGAGTCCAAACCATTTGCTCTCATGGTACCAGATGTCGCTACGGCAAATATATTCTGCAAAATCAGTCCCCAGGAAAAAAGTTTACTTCAATCAAATAAATCTCCGATTGTACTTTTATCAAAGCGTTCTCATTGTCCTGTTTCATCTGAAATTGCACCAAATTACAACACGTTTGGTGTGATGCTGCCATATACTCCAATTCATCATTTATTGTTAAACGTCATTTCAAAGATTTTTGGTCGAGACCAGCCCACCGTTTTGGTAATGACCAGTGGCAATCTGAGTGAAGAACCGATAGCTTATAGTGATGAAGACGCCAGAAAACGTCTATTTGTCATTGCAGATAGTTTAGTGGGACACAATCGAGATATTCATACTCGTTGTGACGATTCCATAGTGACAATGACGGAGGCTGGAGTACAAATCCTACGACGTTCCCGTGGCTACGTACCTGAATCATTGATGATGAATTTTCAGTTTCCTCTCCCTTTGTTAGCCTGTGGCGGGCATCTAAAAAATACTTTCTGTTTGGGAAAAGATAATCATGCTTATCTTAGTCATCATATTGGTGATCTTGAAAATTTAGAAACAATTAATGCTTTTGAAGAAGGTATAGAACAATTTCAACAACTATGTGATCTACAACCTGAAGCGATTGTTTATGATCTACATCCAGAATATCTGTCAACGAAATTTGCTTTACAAAGCTCCATTGCTCAAAAAATAGGAGTCCAGCATCATCACGCCCATATTGCCAGCGTCATGGCAGAACATGGCTTAAAGGAATCAGTGATTGGTATTGCTGCCGATGGAACAGGCTTCGGAAGCGATGGCATGTTGTGGGGCGGTGAAATCATAGTAGCAGACTTAGCTGGCTTTGAACGTTATGCTCATTTTAAATACGTTCCTTTGCCAGGTGGAGAAAAGGCCATTCGACAGCCCTGGCGTATGGCTGCTGTTTATTTGCAACTGGCTTTTGGAGAGGCGTTTCTTGATCTGGATATCCCCTTTGTTCAACAACTCGATTGGAGCAAATGGGATGTCATGTCACAGATGATAGCAAAAAAGTTGAACTGCCCCAATACTTCCGGACTCGGGCGACTATTTGATGCGGTAGCTTCTTTATTATTGCTCCGTTCAGAAGTTGATTATGAAGGACAAGCACCTATTGAACTGGAAATGATCGCAACTCCTTGTGATGAGTCTTATCTTTTCGATATCTCAAACACTGTTCCAGTGATTCTGGATGTAGCGCCTATGATTGAAGAAATTGTCAGTGATCTTCAAAATCAGGTTCCTATTGCAAGGATCTCTGGTAAATTTCATTTTACCATAGCTGATATTTTAGCAAAGCAATGTCAACGAGTCCGAAAAGAGGCTGGTTTGAACAGGGTTGTCCTCAGCGGAGGCGTTTTTCAAAACCGCTTGTTGCTGAAGAATTTATTTCAGCTTCTCATCAGATCTGAATTTCAAGTCTATATTAATCATAAAGTACCCCCCAATGATGGTGGGTTGAGTTTGGGGCAAGCAGCGGTTGCTTCAGCTCAATTGAATCAATAGGTTTGCCCATTAAAGACATTAACACCTTTGTCCGACGTTGAGCTCGTTTAATCAACAAACGAAAGCTAATAATCATGCGGAAATCCTTATTCATTTCGAGGTAGCCGAAGGCGAACTGTTTACTATTGAACAGGGATAGTATTTTATAGTCGACTCTGCTGATCTTATATTGGGGTACCTCTACAAACCTAAGCTTTTGAGTATTTGCAGAAAATACTCAACCACTTTGTTGGGACTAACCTCTCTTCACCTGATGACATTTTGAAAGAATTAATACAAATAACCACTTCTAGATTAATCAAAAAAGTAAAAGAAATTGAGAAGGATTGAATTTGTAATTTTGTAATAATACTAACGCCTGAAACCCAAATATTTATTCTTGAATTCATTGTTGCAAAGGGCCTCAAAAAGGACTAGGATGCATTCATAGAAACTGTCAATCGAAGCTATGCTACCACTCAATTGAACCAATAGGAGATGCCCATGTGCTTAGGAATACCTGGTCAAATTGTTGAATTTGTGGATGATGAAAGAAATATTGCCAAAGTGGACGTATCCGGTATAAAACGCAATGTCAATGCTAGTTTAGTGAAAGAAGACAATGCCTCCATTGGAGATTGGGTTTTGATCCATGTTGGGTTTGCCATGAGCATCCTCGATGAGAAAGAAGCGCAGAACACTTTGAAATTTTTGAGGGAACTTGATGGTGGCCTAGAGGAAGAAATGCAAATGCTGAAACAAAGTGATATCAATTAACAATAGAGTTGAGCGTTGCCATGCAATTCAACCGAGCCCAATTGCAGGATTTAGTTGCTGCGCGTTTTGAAAAAAGCATTCGTGGTCCAGAAACTTTCTTTGCGGCAAATGTTGAAAGCATTTCTAAAGCCTGTTGGGCCATGGCACTCCGATTTCAGCAGGGGGGGCGAATATTGTCTTTTGGAAACGGTGCCTCCGCCACTGATGCGCACCATGTTTCTGTGGAATTTGTTCATCCGGCCATTGTGGGAAAACGAGCTTTGCCCGCACTGGCGTTATGCAATGACAGTGCTGTTATCACTGGTTCCATGCAAGACAATAATGAGAGCAAACCCGATTTTACCCACCTCCTAGAAATTCTGGCCCAACCTCAGGATATGGTCTTGGGGTTCTCTTCTGATGGGTGTTGTGAGAATGTTCTGTCTGCTTTAAAGAAGGCAAAAAAATTAGAATTGTTAACCATTGGGTTTGGTGGAAAGAATGGGGGAGGCATGGCCAAAGCGAATTTAGATTATCACTTTGCCGTGGCTGAAGCAGATCCTTTTGTGGGACAGGAAATCCAGGAAACTCTTTATCATATATTGTACGAATTGGTTCATGTTTTCCTGGAACACGAAGGATTGCTAAAATGAGTCAGAGTTCAAAGGGAACCTTATGAAAGTGAGAGAAGATGAATGAGGGTAAACACACTGAATATGAAAAATTATTATATCCTTTTTTACATGAAGACGGTGCAGTAAATACTGAACAAGTTTTGGCAGAAATCCAAAAGTCGACTCTCAATAAATGTCAGGAAATTATCACCCTGCGAAAAAAGACTCTAGAGCAGTTTGGCGAAAAATTGATTGATACTGGAATAGCTATGGCTGAAACCTTTTCAAAAGGTGCCACTTTGTACGCATTCGGCAACGGTGGAAGTTCAACAGATGCCCAGAATGTGGTGGTTGACTTCATTCACCCCCCCTATCCCCAATGGATTCCTTTGCCAGCCATCTCCCTAACCAGTGATATTGCGGTGATAACAGCAGTGGGCAATGATGTAGGATTTGAGAATATCTTTGTTCGTCCGCTTATTGCTCTAGGTCGTAAAGGAGATATAGCTCTGGGCTTGTCTACTAGTGGTAATTCGCCAAATATGGTGGCAGCGATGAATCAAGCTAAAAAGCAGGAGATGCTGACAGTTGCAATTGCTGGTTATGACGGAGGGGAATTAGCATCTTCGGAAGCAGTAGATTATTGTTTGATCAGCTCTAGTGATTATGTCCCTCGAATTCAAGAAGCGCAGGCAACACTCTATCATGCCCTTCTTGAAATCATTCAAGTCGTGATTAGAGATGGATAAGGCCACAAAAAATAATCGGAACAAAGATTGGAATTAATGAAGGAGACCATGAAATACGTTGATGAATTTCGCAATGGGAATTTGGCCAGACGAATGGCCACAGAAATTACCAATATAAGCAAAGGGCAGAAGTTTAAATTCATGGAAGTTTGCGGTGGACACACCCATACCATTTTTAAACATGGTATTGAAGATATTCTGCCGGAAAATATCGAAATGATCCATGGGCCTGGGTGCCCCGTATGTGTGCTCCCTATGGGACGGATTGATGATGCTATAGCAATTGCAAAAACAGAAGGTACAATCTTTACTACCTTTGGAGATATGATGCGAGTGCCTGGTTCTCAGGGAAGTTTATTAGATGCCAAAGCTGCGGGAGCTGATGTGCGCTTTATTTACTCTCCCCTTGATGCGTTAAAAATTGCTCGTCAGAATCCTAAAAAGGAGGTGGTTTTTTTTGCCATTGGTTTTGAAACTACCGCACCTTCAACAGCAGTGACCCTTTTGCAGGCGAAGAATGAGGATATTCAAAATTTTTCCGTTTTTTGTAATCATGTCACTATTATTCCAACCATTAAAGCTATATTGGATTCACCGGACTTGCGATTGGATGGCTTCATTGGACCGGGACATGTTAGTATGGTCATTGGATTGCGGACATACCAATTTATCGCCCGAGATTATCAAAAACCTGTCGTGATTTCTGGTTTTGAACCCCTTGACATTATTCAATCGATCTTGATGCTCCTCAAGCAGTATCAAACAGGGAAAGTGGTGGTTGAAAATCAATACAAACGGGTGGTTCGTCCGGAAGGAAACTTGAAAAGTCTGGAAGTAATAGCTCAAACTATGGAACTTCGACCTTATTTTGAGTGGAGGGGTCTGGGATTCATTACACATAGCGCCTTGAAAATACGCTCTGATTTCGTACAATGGGATGCGGAGGAACGCTTCGAAGTTCCTGGTCTGCAAGTAGCGGATCCCAAAGCCTGTCAATGTGGGGAAGTATTGAAAGGGGTTATCAAACCATGGGAATGCAAAGTGTTTGGAACCGCCTGTACCCCAGAGACCCCAATTGGCAGTTGTATGGTTTCTCCGGAAGGCGCTTGTGCCGCTTACTTCAATTATGGGCGACTTTCGATGGCGTCGCAGCGCCGCGGCTTGTTAGCAACCGTGAAATAGTTGATGACAGAAAAATTCCAAACATTAGATAAAGCGCTAGAAAACCTTGAAAAAGGTCGCCGGGCTCGGAAAGGGAAATTTTATCTAAAAGACAAAACGATCACTTTGAGTCATGGCAGCGGTGGTACTGCAAGTCACAACCTGATTGGAGGAATGATCGGAAAAATCTTTTCCAATCCTATATTAGATAAGATGGATGACAGTGCCATTCTCCCGATAAACGGCTCAGATACGAGACTGGCCTTCACTACTGATTCTTATGTTGTCAGTCCCATATTTTTCCCAGGAGGCAATATCGGGGAAATTGCAGTTAATGGGACGGTCAATGATTTAGCCGTCTCAGGGGCTGATCCTCTCTGGATCTCAGTGGGCTTAATTTTAGAAGAAGGTTTTCCCATTGCTGAACTCAAGAAGATTATCGAATCAATGCAGGCTGCTGCTGAAAAAGCTGGAGTGCATATTGTGACCGGTGATACCAAAGTAGTGCACCGAGGCAGTGCAGATAAAATATTTATTAACACCGCAGGTATAGGTATTTTTCAGGATCAAATCAGTCTCTCATCCCTGAATGCTGAACCAGGTGACAAAGTTTTGCTAAGCGGACCTATCGGAGATCACGGTATTGCTGTTATGCTGGCAAGAGAAGCACTAGATATTGAAACGGATATCCAAAGTGACACTGCCCCCCTCAATGGGTTGATCCATGCTTTATTGGATGCGACCAAAGCAGTCCATTGCCTTAAAGATGCCACTCGGGGTGGAGTTGCCACTGTTTTAAATGAAATTGCTCTTAATTCTAATGTTGCTATTGCTATTGAGGAAGACTCTGTTCCAATTCGTCCAGAAGTCAATGGCGCTTGCGAAATTTTAGGTCTTGATCCCCTAACCATTGCCAATGAGGGACGTTTCATTGCCATTGTTGCTTCAGAAGATGCAGAAACCGCAGTCCGGGCCTTGCAAAATCATCCACAAGGCTCCGAAGCCTGTATCATTGGTGAGGTGCTCGAAGAACCTGAAGGGATGGTTTTTTTAAGAACTGCCCTTGGAGGACATCGTGTTTTGGATATGCTGGTGGGGGATCCCCTGCCTCGTATTTGTTAGAAAGTAAACATAACAATTTGAAAAAAGGAGAATATTATGACGAAAACAACCCCTCTGAATGAAACATCAAACTACCCTTGGAGGGCCTCTGGTTCAGTACATCTTAGTGGGCAATCCCTTCCCACGAAGTTCGCAATTGCTGGAAAAGGGGGTTCTGGGAAAACCACCATTGCAGGTACTCTGGCACGGCTAATGGCGAGTAAAATGGAGCAAAAACTGGTAGCCATCGATGGTGATTCGAATCCCAATTTAGCCACCACTCTCGGGTTGCCGCGCGAGAAAATTTCACAAATCGTTCCAATACCTCGTACTGTTGTGAATCGGACAAAGGATGAGTACGGTAAAAATAAGACAGTTTTGACCAAAAAACCGGATGAGATTATTAATGAATTTGGAATCGATACCCCTGATGGGATCAAACTTTTATTAATGGCTGCCATTGATCATGCGGGTGCCGGTTGAGCTTGTGGATCTCATGCTGCCGTGCGCGCATTGATTCAAGAAATGGTAGAACAGTACGACCAGCCTACTATCGTAGATATGGAAGCTGGTCTGGAACATCTCAGTCGAGGAACGATCCGCTACGTGGACTGTATTCTGATCATCATTGAACCTTATTTTAAATCGATGGAAACTGGAGCGCAGTTGAACAGACTGGCAAAAGAACTGGAAATCAAACATGTCTATTGCATTGCAAATAAAGTCCGAGGTACTGAAGATGAAAGGGCACTTGAAACTTTTTGTGCCGAGCGTGAAATGAATCTGTTGAGTATGATTCCCAATGATGATACCTTGATCACGGCAGATCGTGCCAACCAGGCACCCTTGGATTATGATGCCAATGGAATCGCTGTCATGGCTATTTCAGAGTTGAGCAATAAACTAATGAATTTGGAAGTAATATGATGACTACTAAAAATCCCATTTACTGGCAAGATGAAATTTTACAAATATTATTTTGGATGCGGGGAGAAGGATTGGGTGAAGTGGTTACACTAGAAGAGATAAATCGTTTTCTCACAATAGAAAAGTCGAATTTAAATGATACTGTTGAGAGTTTGGTGGAAATGGGATATCTCGAACTTTCTACTAATTCCGAGAACATCAGTGAGGTGCAACTCACCGAACAGGGAAAAAAAGAAGGGAAAATTCGTTTCAAGGAGGAATTTGAGAATTTCCTAGGTCACGAAGACCACATGGTTTGTGATGATCCGAATTGCGATTGCCATGCTGAAAATTTTGAAGGCATTTGCCATCATTTGACGGAAAACGAGGGTCACCTCCATTGAAGAAATTTTTGAGAAAGTAAAATGAAAAATACTCCTTGCAATATGAAAAGAGATTCATGGAAATTAAGCAATCAGCAGTAC
>JAKUUI010000050.1 GCA_022448485.1 SAR324 cluster bacterium | reverse complement strand
TGCTGGTCTTAGTCAGCTATTCTTCAGACGGTTTCATCAATGAAACTTTGTCGGGCACTCTGCCCTTGCTGTAATTTAGCAATGGTCTGTTAGTTCAACTCCCAAATGGAACTGATCAACCTTCCATTGATAAAATAAGCACTCCCGGTTTCCATTCCAAGATTTACGCTCAGCAACTAAAATATTGCCGGGCATATTTTTTTGACGAACATAAGTTCCGTCACCTTGAGCGCAGTCGGCTGCACCGGCTGCGCTCACCATAACGGCCCTTTTTTAAAGCAGACTAATCATGCAGTGCGTTCCGCTGAAATCTTCCATGATTCCAGCGAAATGCTACGTCATCTTCATCAAACCCGCCTGGGGATCAAGCGAGTACGAATCAGCTCCCCTAGCCTTCGATTAACTTCATTACGGCCATAGGAGTCTGATTTGCCTGCGCCAGCATTGCTGTGCTGGACTGAACCAATATCTGGTTGCGGGCAAAGGCCGTCATTTCCTCAGCCATATCCGCATCCCGAATAATTGATTCTGCATTCGTTACATTATCGTGAGCATCCCTTAAATAATTGAGATTGCTTTCTAAATCACCTTTCTGAAAAGCACCCATTTCACCCCGGAATGCAGTGATTTCATCAATCGCACGATCGATGATCAGAATTGCATCCTGAGCTTCACTGGCATCAGATAGATCAACATCTTTAAGTGAGCGATAGCCCGAATCATTCCTTACTCCATTGCCCAGTTTATTGCTACTGACGCTCCTTAATGAAAAGCTGGTGGACTGTTCCACGTTTGGTCCAACGTGAAAAACCAGTGAGTTTTGAGAAAGCGTTACCGAACCAGCATTTTTTCCTGGTGGAGGTGCATTTTCTCCGGTGTAGCGAATTTTCAACCCGGAGACTTTCGAAGGCTGGCTTCCTGTCAGGATCTGTCCTCTTCCTATACCCAATTCTCCTCCGATATAACCTGCCACGTCATCACCATTTTTTATTCTGTCCGAAACATCTGCTTGAACAGACAAGACCCCGGAAGTATTACTGGCAACATGAAAAGAATGTTCGCTGCCAAACTCATTATGCTTAAAGCTCAAAAACTGCGGAGCATCCGGTGTCGCAGCACTTCCTGGGACCCTTACCATCTCAATGTTCATTCCGGATGAAATAACCGCCTTTTCCAGTCGATTCATCGTAGTTTCAACACTTTCACCTGCAATTGTTTCAAAGTTCAAAGTTTTTCCGCCTTCAGAAAATGTCAATTGTTCACCGGCATCTATAAGCGCCTGTGTTAAGGCTACAGTTCCTTTCACGGTAGATTGCGTTGCAGCCACCTTGATTTCTACAGCATAGCCGCCAACTGGTGAAGATTGGGTTTTTTCGGTAGCGCTGATAAATTCCAGATTGTCTCCGACAGTAACTCCGTTTGCTCCCATGCTGCCATCCAAAATAGCTTTTTTGCCGTAATTCGAAATACTCGCTATTCGGTCGATTGTGCGCAAAGAATTTTCTAATTCTTGTTGATTGGCTGCCAACATGGACTCGTCGTTCACGGCTTCGTTTGCAGAACTAATCGCAAGTTGCCGAATATTAATCAGAGTACGGTTGACTTCTTCCAAAGCACCTTCTGCAGTTTGTAACATAGTTATACCAGTTTCAGAGTTGTCTATGGCCTGCCGTAATCCCGCGATCTGTGCCCTAATCCGCTCAGAAATGATCAAGCCTGCAGGAGAATCGGCACCACGATTGATTTTCAATCCGGATGAAAGCCGTTCTAAATTTTTATTTTGAACCTCAGTATTTTTTATCAGGTTCCTGTGCGAATTCATCGCAGCAATATTGTGATTGATCCGTAAAGGCATAATCCCCCTTTTTTCGGTTTGATTGTGATGAACGTATAATAATCAGCGGCCTGATCTTAGCCATCCTTGGCCTTGACTCTGCCGAGTTACCGTTTAAATACGGCTCCTTCCGAAGGCTCCCACACCTCCGGAAATATAATCGTTTCCTTGCCTGCTGCTTACGCTAAGCACACAAAGAGAAATACTACTAAATTATTTAAGTTTATATTTATAAGTAAAATATATTTTTTATTA
The DNA here is from genome assembly GCA_022448485.1 of SAR324 cluster bacterium. Classification (GTDB taxonomy): domain Bacteria; phylum SAR324; class SAR324; order SAR324; family NAC60-12; genus Arctic96AD-7. The sequence goes on along the minus strand of JAKUUI010000050.1, from coordinate 12,302 downwards.
CATTATTAATAATAAAGATGAATCTCACATTAAGATCAAAAAAAGAATTTCACCTTCACATTCCGCTCGTGCGGATTTTAAATTTGGACGGAGACAATAATCTAAGATTCACTTCAATAAAGTGAGCACAATCTCCGGATTCTGGTGTGCCTGTGCAATTGACGAACGTCCGGAATTCTTTGCAATTATGTTCCCGGTTTGTTCTGCAAATGCCCGTGCTTCCGCACTATTTTCGAGATTTTGTTCAGTAACAATTATCTTGTTATACTCGTTTTGCAAATTCTGCATGCTGCTTTTAAATTGGTTGTCACAAAACATCTCTATTCTTGCTCTGACATCAGATACTTCTTTCAGGCTTTTCTCCAGCACGCATATTGAGTCTTTTACTCTTTGTCCATTCTTAATATCTATATCCTGCAATGAATTAAAACCTGACACATTTTTAGTATCCGCTCCCAGAAATGAAGTGTGAATACTACCCAGACTCAGCTGTTCAACATGCGGCGCAGGGTGTCCTATTTGAAATTGGAAACCACTTTGGGCCACTGAGACTGTTCCTGCCATTTTATCTATTGGAGCTTCATTTCCTGTGTACCTGACAGTCAGTCCGCTAATATCATCTGCTTCATCAGGAGCACTTAAGTATTGTCCATGTCCTAAACACGGCATCCCGTTGATCATACCCTTTACATCCAATCCTGAAGAGGCAAGAGTAATCTCCTGACTCTCTAACGAAAGAAGACCCGGAGTGAGGCTCGAGGCCCCAAAACCATACGCACTTCCGTACTGAAGGTGCTTGAAATGCAATATTTCATCTGCATTTCTAACAATTTCCAACGGTATATCACAATCAGAAATCCAGCTGGCAAGACGATTAAATGTATCTGAAACACTTTCACCTCTCTGAGTGGTAAAACGGTATGATATCCCTCCCTCTTCAAAGATAAGCTGTTCTTCATTATCAACCATATCCTGCGTAAACGGACGTAATCCTTGCAATTCTGATCTTGTCGCTGCTTCTGTAACAACAACTTCATAACCGTTCAGCGGCGATGTTTTTGAATCGGTGTTCATCCCCACAAATTCCAGATGTTCACCACTCGCAACTCCACGAACTCCGTGACTGCCGTCGAGTAATGATTGGTGCCCATAACTCGTTTCATCTGCCACTTTGTTAATACGGTTGATCAAATGCACAAGTTCATCCTGGTCAGCCTTCCTGATAGCAGCATTGTATTCTGTTTCATTTGTTACGATTACCAGCAATTCCTTCATCTGGATCAATAAGTCTTCTACGCGTTCCAAAGCGCCCGCTGCTGTTTGAACAATTGAAATTTCTTCTTCAAGATGAGAGATTTCGTTTTGCAAACCAGCTGACTGCAGTCTGAACTCTTCATTTTTCACGAAATGAGCTGCAACATCATCTTTCACAAGAGTCGGACGTACTGTTACTTTTTGTTTTTCTTTTTTCTTTTGCTCCTGCTGTTGATACATAGAATTTCTATATGTCCCTTGTTCGCTCAATGACCTCATCGTAGGGCCAATGTTTGTTTGAATATTGATAGGCATAATTCCTCCTTTGTTTAAAATTCTCCGGGAGAGAAACTCCGTGCCCAAAGACACATCACTTCTCTTCCCAGGGACGAAACTGATAGTCAAGACAAGCTTAACTCAAAAATGATTCGCAAACCTGCAGTCATTCAAACAGCAAATTTGTAAATCATTTTTTCATCTGATAAGCGGCAAGGCTCAAGAAACAAGGCAAGGGCTAGGCAACAGGGCCTCGTACCTTAAACCTTGAATCTTGAACCTTAACCTTATTACTGTGTCACATTACTAATCAGCTGCAATACTGATTTAGGAATCTGGTTGGCTTGTGCAGCCATTGCAGTTCCGGATGCAATCAATATTTGATTTTTCGTGAAGTCACTCATTTCCGCAGCCATATCAGAATCACGGATGACAGACTCTGCATTTGAAAGATTCTCGCTGGAGACTCGCAAATTCCGTAAATTAGATTCCAATGAATTTCTTTGGAACGAACCGAGATTTCCGCGTAACACGCCAATTTCCATAATCGCTTTGTCAATCAGTTGAATCGAGTCTTGTGCACCAGTACTATTTGTCAGATCTATATCTGCCAGACTGCTGAATCCACTCTCATTTTCCACCCCGCGTGCAATTTGTTCACTGCGAAGATCATCCAATGAAAAAGATACCGTTTGTTTGTGATTGGCACCAACTTGATAGGTTAAAGAATTTTGTATAATGTGAACATATCCTTCAACATCTTTCCCTACCAGTTCTTCATTAGTCTGTTTGACAAGTTTTTGTCCAATTACTCTCCCCTGATCATCTCTAATATCTACTAGACGATGCCCTAGTTCTTTGTCATATTGAACAATTATTCCTTCAGTGGGAGAATCTTGCGTGCCTTGTAGAAATTGTCCTTCACCTATGGCAAGGTCTCCTCCGATATGGCCCGAAACATCCTGCCCTCCGCTGGATAGCTTAACAGTTCCTGGCTTTTCACCAAACAGCCCCGAAATATTCGTTGAGACTGTAAAACTGGGTCTGCTGCCAAAGTGTTTATGCTTTACCGTCAGCATACCAAGGTCATTGATGGTAATTTCTACAGCAAGACCGCTTTCATCAGCTTTTATCTGTAATGCCCGGGCAATTATTTCTCCCAACCTTGCCTCAGTACTTTCTCTGCTAAATGTCTGCGGAGACATACGGTAATTATTCAGCAACTGCTGAATATTTTCTTTTAGATTTTTCTCTTCATTGGTGTTCATTTTCATGACCCTGTCATCTTCCCTGAGCACGAACGAAGCTCCTACTACTATTTCTTCCAACGAAATTCTTCGTTCCGCAATTACTTCCGGGCGAGTTGCTACTTGTTCAATGTTAACTGAGTAGCCTTGTTTTGTAGGAGCCTCCCGAGTAAGTGGTGAAGCACCATAAAAACTTAATCCGTCTCCAATTGTCACACCGTAGGCTTCATTACTGCCGTCAAACAGGACTTTTGTGCCGAACTGAGATGAAGTGGCAATCCTATCCATAGTCGACAGTAGATTTTCTATTTCCATCTGGTCTGCCTGCAGCATTTTTTCATCTGCTGCTCCATTATTTGCAGCATGCAATGCTAACTGATGCATATTGATCAATATCGAACTAAACTCACTCAGCACTCCCTCTGCGGTTTGCACCATTGAGACTGATGTCTCCGAGTTTTTCACCGCTTGGTTTAGTCCTGAAATTTGTGTACGCATATGCTCAGAAATCAACAGATCAGCCGGGCCGTCTGCTGCAGAGTTAATTTTTAAACCCGAAGAAAGACGCTCCAGATTTTTGCTTGTTTCATTTGTAGTACTGCTCAAATGTCTCAAAGAACTCATTGCGGCTGAATTATGGTTGACGCGCATGGCATCCTCCTTTATTTAAGGTCAATTACACTTGACCTTGGTTTATAGTTAGTTTTACTATTTGTATTAAAAATATTATTTATATTACAATTTATTAAATAATGCGACCTTGATTAATTCACAGATTCAGAAGCAGAACTGCCTGCCCGCCCATCGCACATTTGTGCGAACGCCTTCAAGCATTTTTCTGTAATCTCAGGTCGACACAACCCTGCACTCTTCCACCTTTGCGGAAACAGAGTATGACAACAAACGTTGCTGCATACGAAAAAACAACGTACTTAAAGATTTGAGTTGCAAAACCTCACAACTCAGCAGGTACTGAACCAGCGAGAACCAGATTCTTCAACGAGAAACAACTGGGCCTGCTGGCAGAACAAGTATCTGCCACAATTATTTTGTACATTTTGACGCAGTTCAACGCTCCGTCTTATCAAGAGAGTACGCAACTCCCTTCATAAAACGTAATTCTGAAAAACGTCATTTTATGCTTTTGCCAAGCCTCACTGCTTGTGATCAAAGCGCTATAACACTAAAAAGTGACAACTCCATCCGGCAGTTGCCGAGAGCTCTCATTATGTGAAAGTGAATCCGTCACAATTTGCACAAAAATAAACACAAAAATATTTTCAAAGATCTTGAATACTCCAGTAACAGCCGAAATCATCACGATTTCACATAGCTGCATTCAGCGATGAGGGAGTTATTCTTTTATTGGGATCTCTCACATAAACTTTAGAGTGAGGAGATTCGTGTATTCTCCTATTTTGGCTACATTCGTTCCAAGGAAGGATTTCCATTGTCTTTCTTATCGACACCTGAATCGGGAACTTTAATGCTTTTTAGGGATTATTTTTCATAGAACAAAAGGAACTGTTTTCATAGATTAAAAGAAAACAAAACTTATAGATTTCTGAATCTAGTTTTCTGCTTAGAATCGGTAGTTGAAGCCAAACAGGGGATAGGTGCGGCTGGCCTGGAGGGTGTAATTCTGAGCGTTCTCTCCTGTCTTGCGTTCCACAAATTTTGCGTCCCTTAGTCTGCGGTGTTCTAGAATGGTATCCCACCAGGAGTGGATTGCAATTGGTTGTGTGAGATCAAAATCTCCGTCAGCAGGATGATAAACCATACCCAAATATATTCCTGCAGCAAAGGCAATCTCCGGTGATGCGGTAAATCCTGTTCCTGTGTGAGCTACACCAAAAATTGCACTTGCCGTAATTATACTTCCCCAGCGAGAGTAACCTTTGCTGAAACCCATTGAAAAAAGATCAAACAAAGATTGCTGAATCACACCGCGAAACAGCATTTCCTCACCCACACCAACCAACTGATACTGCAAAAACGATGTGTTTATAATTTCATTTTTGCTTAAATCATTGTCCACATGATAAGTCACTAAGTCTGAATCAAGAGAAACTGCAGAAGCCCATACAGTCGGAACCCAGAAGGTCCATTCATCTGCATATTCCCAAACTCGAAAAGGAGAGAGCATCAAACCAAAAGTCTTAGAGTTCTTTTCGCAGCCTGTCTCATAGAGATCATGGAATGTCACATAAGTGAGGTTGCCGTACATGCTTAAATAAGCATTTGCAAAATAAGTTTCCCTAGAATAGAAAAAGTCATGCTGTTTTTTGTCATCTGCTAATTCTGTCTTCTTGTATATTTTGTTGAACTGTTCTTCGTAATCGCTGCTGCTTGAATATTTCAAATAATTGTTAAGTGCTATCCAACGTGAACCTCCTAATACAAGCATTTTGTCATAGTAGCCAAGAACTCCATACCCCAGTCCTGGTATGAGATATTCTGCTACTGTGGCTCCTAAACATCCGTAACTGGAAACTCCCCAAGCTGAAACTGGAATTAAAAAACCAACAAGTAATGGGAATAATCGAAGTAGTAACTTTCTGAATGAATTCACAGACAAATTCTCGTTTTATAAAAATTAATACTGGCTGTCTCTTACAAAAAACTGGAAAAACATTTAAATGTTTCTAAGCAAATCCACAATAGCCAGAACCAAATAAAACTCCAGTTTTTTGATAGAATTTTTTTAATAACTTGACAACAATAACAAACAACTGTAAATCTCATGAGCATTAATATTGGATCGTACCATTGCAATAATTGTAACTGGCTTGAGAGCGATCCTCTTTAATTTAATCAAAGGAGAACAATATGAACCGAAGAAAATTTATTAAAGGAGCAGCCGTTGCCGGAGGAGCAACCGCCGTTGCTGCCTCCAATTTTCCTGCACCAGCAATTGCTCAAAGCCGCATTGATATCGCCATGGTGGCTACTTGGGGACGCGATTTTCCTGGACTGGGTACTGGAGCCCAGCGTTTTGCTAAAAGGCTATCAGACATGACTGACGGCCGAATGAATGTTAAATATTATGCTGCCAATGAAAGGGTCAAAGCTTTTGATTCATTTGATGAAGTTGCATCGGGGAATGCACAAATGTATCACGCAGCAGATTACTATTGGAAAGGGAAGCACCCTGGATGGGCCTATTTCACCGCGGTCCCGTTTGGATTTGTTTTTAGTGAAATAAATTCATGGATCAACTTTGGCGGCGGACAGGAACTATGGGACGAACTTGCAGCAAGTTTTGGTCTTAAATGTCTGCCCTGTGGAAATACAGGAGTTCAGATGGGTGGGTGGTTCCGCAAGGAAATCAACTCTCCTGATGACCTGAAGGGACTCAAAATGAGGATCCCCGGACTGGGAGGAGACGTGATGGCAAAGCTTGGTGCTTCACCGGTCTCACTTCCAGGCGGGCAAATATACGAGAACCTGATGTCGGGAGCAATAGATGCTACTGAATGGGTCGGCCCCTGGAATGACAGCTTTTATAAATTCTATGAAGCAGCCAAGTATTACTACTATCCCGGTATGCACGAACCGGCATCCATGCTGTCTCTCGGCATGAACAAATCCTGGTGGGATGGTCTTTCTAATTCTGATCAACTCATCATAACAGCCGCAGCTCATACTGAAAATGACGTGATGATGGCTGAGTACAACGCGAAAAACGGTTCCTCTTTGGACAAGCTAATTCGTGAGCAAGGTGTTCAGTTGAGGGTTTTCAATGATGATGTTTATGACGCCTTCGGAGAAGCTGCTGAAGAAGTGTTTAGTGAAGCCCGTGCGCACAGTAATCTGGCCAATCGCATTCATGCTAGCTTTGTCAAAACACGTCAAGACGTTGGACGTTGGATGAACATTTCCGATCAGGAATACCTGCGCCAGCGCAACCGAGTGCTTGGTGTTTCGTGATTAGGTCGCAGCTCAAGCCTAAAGACGGTGTCTCAGTCTGGACACCGTCTTCATCACTCTCCACTTCCTTTACTGTTCTCCCTCTGATCTTTAATAATTCTGTTCAAAATGAATTATTTTTTGGACTTATCCTAGTCAGAACATATGATTTAAAATGAGTATTTCAGTGGATAGCAAAACATTGTCTGACTCTATTCCAAGCTTTTATTGGATTCCTAGGATTCTGAGAATTTTTTCCTGGTCAACGGTCGGCCTGACCCTACTTTTTCTGGTTAACAACTATCTGATTTTCTGGAGAGGATGGCCTGGCCCATGGATTTTTTTTGCTCATCAAGAATGGTTTGGCATCTCAGCTCTCAGTTCTCCTTTAAGCTATGAAGCTCAGATATTGGGGTGGATTCAAACCATTGTCCTAATTTCACTTATACTTGTGATCATTCTTTTTGTTCTCAAAACTCCCAAAAGAAGACTAAGTGAGGATTCCATAATCTTAACCAGATTTGCAGCCTATCTGACAAGAGCCTGTTTCTGGGCTGTTTTTATCGTCGGTTGTGTCGACATAGTAATTTCCTTTCTGCGTGTAGAAGGCCTATTGAATCCCCTGTTCGGGGATGTGATGGCGATTGAGTTTGGACGTTCTGTTTTTAGAGGGACCTATGTTCATTACCCACTGGTGATTCTAAGTTTTGTAATTGCATTTTTTGTAAGGGGTCTGGGATTCACATGGCTTTCCCTATTGGTGGTGATTGCAGAATTCCAGATTGTAATCACACGCTTCGTTTATTCATATGAACAGGCTTTCATGGGAGACCTGGTGCGTATGTGGTATGCAGCGCTCTTCCTTTTTGCAAGTTCTTATGCACTGATTACCGAGGGACATGTACGGGTGGATGTTTTGTATTCACGATTCAAGGCAAAAACCCAGGCACTTTCAAATGCTGCTGGCTGTGTGCTATTAGGAATCCCCTTGTGCTGGGCGATCCTTATGACAGGCATGTGGGGTAAAGGCAACAGCCTAAACAGCCCCCTGCTCAGTTTCGAGGTATACCAACAGGGTTTTGGGATGTATACGAAATACCTGATGGTCGGTTTTCTCGCCGTTTTTGCAGTCTGCATGCTAGTCCAGTTCATGGGATATTTTCTCATCAACACAGCGGAATTAATAGGAGAAGAAATGAAACCAGACCAACAGTTTCAAGAGAAAACCTGATTAAATTATTGCACTAAATCCTTTATGGAAGTCTTTTTTCTTCTTATTCTCGTGCTCCTGATGGTGATCGCACTCACCTCTGGATTTCCAGTCGCCTTCTCCTTACCAGGATCTGCGATTCTCAGTATAGGAATAGCCGCTCTCTCTGGTTATCTTTTTGAGGGTAACCCCTCAGCCTATTTTGCCGAGGATGGACCTCTAGAGTGGCTGAGTGCAGGAGTAACCAATTTTCGCAGCCTTTACTGGGATGTGGAAAGAGACACATTAATAGCCATTCCACTTTTCATTTTCATGGGCATTATGCTTCAGCGTTCAAAAATTGCTGAAGACCTGCTCGTTACAATGGCTCAGCTGTTTGGCCCTATTCCTGGTGGTCTGGGCATTACAGTTGTTTTCGTGGGGGCCTTACTCGCTGCCACGACAGGAATCGTCGGTGCTACAGTTATTGCCATGGGACTTATCTCTTTACCAACAATGCTGGAACATAACTATTCTAAACCTTTAGCTACTGGAACCATCTGTGCTTCTGGAACACTGGGACAGATCATCGCTCCTTCTATCGTTTTGATCATCCTGGCTGATCAGCTTTCTAACGCAGCAGACATTGCTAACACCTCACGAATTACTGATTACAAACTGGCAACGGGCGAGTTCACAATGCCATCTGAATTCTCTGTGTCTTCAGCCAGTGCGGGAGAAATGTTTGTCGGTGCTTTTCTCCCAGGGATTGTTCTAGTTGGGCTTTACATGCTTTACATACTAATCTCTGCATTACTCAACCCAGGAACCGCACCGCCTGTTCCTTACGAAGGAAAAATAGACAGCAAGTTTTTTCTGAAAGTACTCATGGCCCTTGTTCCTCCACTGGCATTAATTTTTACTGTTTTAGGGTCCATAATCATGGGTATTGCTACCGTCAATCAAGCAGGAGCCATTGGAGCCATCGGGGCTATGATTATGGGTGGTTATAGACTCACGGAAGGTCAAAAAAACTCCTTCTATCCTGCCATCTTGGCAGTGATTTCCACTGCAATGATTATTATCATCCTCAACTTTTACCAGTTAAACATCAAAAACATCCGTGATTCAGAAGAGGCGACAGCAATGATCATTGCCACCATCGCAGTGATTGGGCTCTTGATTGCGATATTTTGGAGTGCCTGGAGGACTTTCCATATAGAAGACACTCTTAGAGGTGTCATGTTAGAAACTTCAAAAACCACTTCAATGGTGTTCATAATACTTCTAGGTGCAACCATGCTGACATCTGCCTTCAGAGGATTTGGAGGAGAGGAGTTGGTGAAGGAATTCCTGACCAGTATTCCAGGTGGATTCTGGGCACAGTTCATAGTAGTGATGGCCGTCATCTTTTTATTGGGATTCTTCCTGGATTTCATTGAAATCGCTGTAGTTGTTGTTCCTTTAGTGGCACCAATTCTGTTGGCCGACCCATCGGCCAACATCACCGCCGTTTGGCTTGGGGTAATGATCGGTATAAACCTGCAAACATCTTTCCTCACCCCACCCTTCGGTTTTGCTTTGTTTTACTTGAGAGGGGTGGCCCCACCTGATGTTAAAACGCTTCACATTTATCGTGGTGTAGTTGCCTTCATTATTTTGCAACTGGTTGGCCTGGCCATTGCTGGCTACTTTCCCCCTTTGGTTAATTATCTGCCAAATCGAGCTTACCTGACTTCAGATAATGCTCCACCACCTATCAATCCCAAACTTCAGAGGTGTATTGAGGAGGTGACTTTCCCGTATTATGCAGAAGAAGAACGAGCGATACGTGGAGGTGTTGATTCCATCAGTAAGGTTAATGTTGAATACCTTCCTGAGAAATACAAGAAAGCTCTCAATGCTTCGCAGCAACAGGTTCTGGCCACTTTTGATCTTGTTGAAGCTGTCCATCAAAGTGACATACAATTAAAAGAATTTATCTCCGGCTATGAAGACCTGCATCACCAGGTCAGAAGAACAGAGTCTGAAATTAGAAAAATTGATAATGATATCTATAAATTAAAACAACGTAAAATGCTTCTGGAGAGAAATGAGGAAGATTTTGATCCTCTGATCATGAACCAAATCAAAGAGAGCATAAAAACATTTAAAGGGATAAAAGATGAATTGGAAAAGAGCATCCCCTCACAATGGGAATCCGAAAGGGGAAAATTCGAAAAACTTAGTAAAGATTCACGTTCCGCCCGCCAAAAATACCGTCGAAATTCTGATAGTGCATATGAGCCTTTGATTCAAATCAGCACCATTCTGAAACAGACTCCGAAACTTTTTGAGATGGAGAGTCAATTAAAATCCCTTCAATCAGTAATTGAAGAGGAACAACCTGAAACTGCCATGAAACGAATCAAAGAAATTGAATCAAGTCTTGGAAACATCGCCGGATCAAGTCCAATTAAATCAAAATTTTCCAAAGCACGCCGTGCATTGAAAGGAAAGAATCCAAACTCTGAAAAAGCCTTGAAACAGTGGCAGAATGGTATGACTATATATTTTCAGGAAATGGAATGGCGACAACGCGCTTTAAAGGAACTTCATGAACCCCTCGCTAACTATGAATTGCTGTTAAGGGATTCAATCGGACTGAGACTTCAGAAAAAACTCAATCTCGATCAGGCCAAAGCTGTTTCTGTCTGCAAATCATCACACGAAGATATCTCTTTGTTTTTTTAAACCACAATATTAATAACCCACATTAGGTTTTCCTCATGGCCAGTCTTACAGAATCCCTCCAGAACATAACTATGTCAGGAGGTGGAGCATATTCACTTGCCACCAGAGGAGCTGAAGATGTAATAAATGCTGCTACACCGATCGTGCTGGAAGCACTTGATTCAATAAATATTCCTGAAAATCAAGATCTTTTCACTTTCTCAGACATGGGCACTGCAGATGGTGGAACATCACTAAAGATGGTTGGGAATTTGATTCATGCGATTCAGGAAAAAAATCCTGGGATCAGCTTTAACATCGTCTATTCAGATCAACCGAAAAACGATTTCAACGGACTGGTACAAACAGTATTGGGTTTAGGTCATTTCCCAAGTTACCTTGAGACCACCGAAAACGTTTATCCACTTTTCTCTGCGAATTCCTTCTATAAGCAGATAATCCCTGATAACACTTTAGATTTTGGTTTCTCAGCAACAGCAATGCACTGGCTGAGTGGAAAACCTTGTGAGCTAAGTAACCACGTTCACATGGTCGGTGCGGATGGTGAGGAATATTTACGTTTTTCTGAACATGGGAAAAAGGACTGGGAAACCATATTACTTCACCGTGCACACGAACTTAGGAAGGGAGGACAGCTAGTTTTGCTCAATTTCTGCCGAGATGAAAAAGGGAAATACCTTGGCAACACAACTGGAGTGAACATGTTTTCTAACTTTGTTAAGATCTGGCAGGATTTTTTGGGACAGGGGCGAAGTAGTGAGGATGAATATAAGAGAATGACCTTACCGCAGTATTACAACACAGTGGAGGAATTCAGTGCTCCTTTGAAGAACTTTGACAGCCCTGTTTATCAGGCAGGTTTGAGACTAAAACATATTGAAACACGTATCACTCCCTGCCCCTTCGCTGAGGCCTTTAAGGATCACCAAGATGCCCAACGATTTGCGGAAGAATACATCCCAACCATCAGAAGTTGGAATGAAAGTATTTTTTTTGGTGCACTTGATCAAAATCGAGCTTTAGAAGATAAGGAAAAAATCCTCAAAGACTACTATCACAGCTACCAGGATCAGGTTCTTGTGTCACCTGAAACGCACCGAATGGATTACGTACACGCTTTCACTGTCATTGAAAAAATCTAACGCCGATCACTCCAAAATATACTCCTTTTCAAGATCTCTAATCATTCCAAAAGATGATTCTGTAGCTAAGATTTTGTTAGGACCGTTTACATCCAGGCCTCTCTTTCAAATATGTTTAATTAATCAATTCACAAAAATTATTGAATCCTAACACGTTTATGAACGTACTCTATAGAAAGACAGCTATTAAGATTGTTGACTTACTCAAGGGGAAAAAATTAGCTCCGTAGAAGTCATTTTGCAGGCGATCTCCCGTATCACAGCTATTGACATCAGGTCAATGCCCTTCCAAGACGATGTTTTGAACGAGCAAGAAAACAAACCAAGAGTCTCAATAATATTTCTCAAACAAACTCAGACATGCACCTACATGGATTGCCAATTGCGGTCAAGGACTACAACAACGCAAGTGGTGTGAGTACTATTTATGGCTCCCCATCTATTCAGATCATGATGTTCCCTATCAATTAGATGAAACAAATAACCATTCTTGAACAAAATGGAGCAATCCCTAGCCTCAAACAGGCATCCAAATTAAATTTCGAGGGAGCA
>JAKUUI010000005.1 GCA_022448485.1 SAR324 cluster bacterium | reverse complement strand
GACTGGTCAAGGAACATTAACTTGGCCTGGTGGTGAGAAGTATGAAGGGGAATTCAAGGATGGGAAAAGGACTGGTCGAGGAATATTCACTTGGCCTAGTGGTGAGAAGTATGAAGGGGAATTCAAGGATGGATATAGAAATGGCCAAGGATCATACACTTGGTTTAGTGATGAAAAGTATGAAGGGGAATTCAAGGATGGATATAGAAATGGTCAGGGAACATACACTTGGTCTAATGGAAAAAAGTATATAGGGAAATGGAAGAATGGAGAAATAAATGGTCAGGGAACATACACTCGGGGGAAAGGAGACTATGAAGGAGGAAGATATGTGGGTCAATGGAAGAGTGGTTACAAACACGGTCAAGGAACATATACTTACCCAAAGGGAAGTAAGTATGTTGGGGAATACAATGATGGAAATCGATGGAACGGAACGGAATATGACGAAGACGGAACAATCATTAGAAAGTATGTGAATGGAGGTATTACAGAAATAAACCCCTAAAACCACTCCCATCATCTCCTGTGGGTAACCCCACTAATTCTTCACAGTCAGACAGTCCTCCACTACCATTCCAAATTTCTTGAAAAACAAACTGACTGATCTTATATCTTGGTTTCTCCTAAATCAACCAATAGGGGGAAATGGTCAATTCAAATTGGAGAAAGAAACCTAAAATACTTAATCCCTAAATTTCAATAGATAAGGAACACAATAAGTTACTGCATAACAACAATAGTTGAATTTAATTCAGAAAAAGATGCTGATGAAGGTTAAGCTGATTACTCGAAAAATGCTGCTTCGGAATTTCCGGAGCCTTAAATACTGCTTGATATCCGAACTGGCCCTATCAGTGCTGTAGTAGTTTCCGTTTACCTAGATGAAAAAACAGCTAAAAACGCAACGGTAGCAAGGAATGCTCGAATGGAAAAAACTGCACACAGGAGGAAAAGTGCTGCGATGTATCAAGGAGAGGTGACTCTAAAAGTGGTTTAACAATTTCCCTTCAAATATTACAGTCTAGCTTACTAGAACGTTTTTATTGAGAATACGTCTTTAACCCAAAACGCAACTACATCATTGTCAAGATTCCGATGACTTGGTTTAACAGCTTCAAGCCTTCCTAATCAATCCAGATCGGTAGCATTGTACGCAAGATAAAACCGTTATACGTGCGCAGGGCTTTTTCAGGTGTCCATCTGTCTATCAGCCCTGATATTCAGTACATATCAGCAATGCTTGATATAAATGGTGAATATTCCCACCAAAATCGGCAACAAAACTTGTTCTTGATGACCCCTCCTAATTGTGTTTTTGTTGCTTATTTCTTACCCGTTATTTTATTATTCAGGTTATATCAGTATGTTATTAGTTTTTGAGATAATCATCGTAGGATAATTTTCGAGAAATTGAGCGATAATTTTCTGCAGCAAGTTTTTTCCAAAGCTGACCTTTACCCTCTTTGTTATCCATCAGTTCCTTGAAAATTGTTAATGCCTGCTGATTATCTCCATGGTGCGCGTAAATAGTTCCGATTTGATAACGGGCCCAAAAAACGCGTTCAATTATTTCTCCTTTTTTACTATCCTCATAGAGCAAAATGGCTCGTTGATAGCTCTTTAATGCAGCTTCCCCATTTTGTGCTTTGTTGTGCATATCTGCCGCCAAGAAGTGGCTTTTGATAATATATTCAGGAGTATCCGAATGATCCACAGGATGGTTGTAACTTGAAACAGCTTGTTGGTAGGCTTCACCAGCTTCGACAAAATTTCCTATTTCTTCGTGTAGTTCCCCCAAATCAAAATAAAGCTCCGGAACTATTTCTGCGAGCAGGGGTTTCTTGTTTTGATCGTATTTCTGCAGCGTTTGAGCAAAAACAAGCAGTGCCATTGGATAGGATTTTTGCTTCCTGTAAATTTTTGCCAGTAATTGCCGTGCTTCAGCATCATATGGGCTTTCAGGATACTTTTGAAGGAATCGTGCAGTGGTGTTGCGTGCTTCTGTCAGGTCTGCTTTTTCTAGCAGTGTCTGGGCTTTTTCCAACTGCACCAATTCGCCAATTGTTCCGGCAGAGCGGGTTTCAAGAAAGCGGAGAATATCCAGTGCCTCATCATGAAATCCCAGTTTACGATGTGCCACCGCAGTTTGAAAAAGTGTTGTGTCAAAGCGAAAATTGAATAAATATTTGGCTTTGTAATCACTGTAGGCACCAACCAGAGCAAGAGTGTCATCCTGGCGAAAGTAGCTGTCAATCAGTCCTTTGAGATTTTCGTCAATGTTTTCTTGAATCACATTTCTGCGCACATAAACATTTTGCGGATACCTCTCCATGAAACTTTCCAAAGTTTTAATTGCAGGTGCGTAAAATCCATAAAGCGTTTGCGTCAATCCCTTCCGGAGCAGTGCTTCTTCTGCCTGTGGTGTCTCCGGATAGAGTCTGGGGATTTCATCATAAACCTTGATTGCCTCAAGATATTCATCCGTATAGGGTCGTTTTGCCTGAATATTGGCAATACGCAATTTCCCCAGCAGTGCAATCTCTCTTGTGTAACTGCTGATTGCATTTTTGTAAACCTGAATTGCTTCATTTTCTTTGCCTTCATCACGCAGAAAATCACCCAAACGCAGAGCCACCAATTTGGAAAAATCTGCCTTAGGATATTTTTGCTGGAGTATTCTGAATATTTCACGTGCCGTAACATAATCTGCATTTTCATAATATGTCTCGCCCATATGAAATAAAAGCGTTGGATCTTCTTTGACATATTCTTCGTCTGCATTTCGTGCAATGTCAAAAAACTCTTTTGCAGTTATGTAGCGCTCAAGCTGGTAATATGCCTGTGCCATTTTGTAATGGGTCACAGCAAAAAATTTCGGCTGAGGTGAAGAGCGCAAATATTCTTCAAAATCGGTGATACCCATTTCCCATTGCCGTTGCTCTATGCGACTCATTCCCTTCCAGAAACTAGCTTCCAGTGCCTCAATTGAATTTGGAAAACGTTCCTGCAATATTTTGTAATAAACTGAGGCCTCATGCTGAAATTTCATTTTTTGATATGCGCGTCCAATACGAAAATTGGCATGCGGTAAAAGGGAAACCGTTTCAAAGTCCTCACTTTTTTGCTTTGCAATTTTTTCTGCATCCTGGGTGATGCGGATTGCTGTTTTGTAGGCATCAATTGCATTGTGATAATTGTTGCCAATCCTGCGCTCCAGCATCGTGTAGATCGTGTCTCCAATCCTGAAAAGTGCCCGTGCAGCCAACGGATGCAGCGGGTCGCCAAATTCATCTTTGGTGTGTTCTTTTCCGAGCGCATAGGCCTCTTTGAAATGGGCTACGGCTTCATTGTACTTATTTTTGCGGAATGCAGTTTCCCCACGTTGAAAAATTGGATTGATTTTCAAGCTCCTTGACCACCGGGCTTTTTTCTCTTCTTCAAATGTTGCCATTTCTTCCGGACTCAATTTCTCACTTTCTGGGGGACTGGTGGAAATATCTTCCTTGAATGGAGTTCCGTGAATGTCAAGCATCCACTGGACAGGACTGGAAACAAAATGCCGCTCCACACTCAGGTTTGTTGCCTTGAGTTTTAACTCAATAAAAGTTTGGTTTACTTCTGAAGTGAGCGAAGTAAGCTCTATACGAGAACCCTTATATTCAAGGTTTTCCAGCTTTTTTTCTGGCAAAGTGTTAGGCAGGCGAATGGTGAGACGAGTTTGCTGACTGTCTTCGAGCAAAAAAATCCGCGGTGGCTGCCTATCTTCCGGAACAGCACTCGTCGCAGATATTTTGGCAGGTTTTGTAAAAGCGAAAGTCAAGCGGGTAAAATTAGCATTGCCGGCATCAAATTTAACTGAAACCAGCTGATATACTGCATCTTCTGGAGGATCCGGCAGTGGCAGAATTTGGAGTGCAGGACGGAAATCAATTTTGACTCCATTTTGTCCCCGGAGAGTGCTGACAGTATAACTTAAATCCTTTTTTAGTAATTTGAACTGGGCCCAGATTTCTCCGTCAATATCTGAAAAACGAATTCCTGCCAGCTGTGTGTCATTGAAAAGACGCTCCATGCGGCCGTCTGCAAAACCGGCACGTGCATTTTTGAACTTAATCACCAGAGTCTGGGCTGAAAGGTTTTCTGTGATTTCGTAAACGGGGGGATTGTCAGTCAGCAAAAGCGCACTGATTTGCTTGCCGTGTCGCAGCAACTCAACATTTTGAATTATGACCAGATCTGAAAGCTCAGTCGTTTGTGCCGGAACGGCTACTGTAGTCAGGGAACTGATGGTCAGCAGAACTAGAAAATTCCGGAACAACCTCATACGGGCAGGATCAGGTTCAAGTAGCATGGTTCAAGGTTCAAGCAACAAGGGCCAGGACTGTCTTGTGCGCTGAATTGAAGCTTAAACCTGATTTATGTTATATTCGTTAAAAGTTTAATAACGCTCTTAGTCGGCATACTTGTGAAACTTGACCTCCACCTGATCGTGGAGCAGGAATCTACGAGTTCAGTTAAAACAAGCTTCTGGATTTCTGTATTTACGGGAATGACACCTTTTTACGGGGTATTACCCATACTTTATTCGTAGAAGGATTTGAGTAATTTTGAACGGGTTGGGTGTCGCAATTTTCGCAGTGCTTTTGCCTCAATCTGCCGAATACGTTCCCGGGTTACATCAAAATCCTGGCCGACCTCTTCCAGGGTATGATCCTTGATCGAGTCAATGCCAAAACGCAGACGTAACACATTTTCTTCCCGCTTCGTGAGAGTTTTTAAAGCATCGCGAGTTCTTTCACTCATGTTTGAAGAAACAGTAGCTTGACCTGGATCTCTCACATGCTCGTCTGCAATAAAATCCTTGAGCTGTGAGTCCTCATCATCACCAATTGGTGTATCAAGTGAGATTGGTTCTTTGGCAATTTTCAGTACCTTGCGGACTTTGTACAAAGGCATTCCAAGATCTTCAGATAACTCGTCTGCAGTCGGCTCGCGTCCCAGTTCTTGCACCTTTGCCCGAGAAATACGTGAGAGCTTGTTTATCGTTTCAATCATGTGTACTGGAATTCGGATTGTCCGTGCCTGGTCAGCAATGGCGCGGGTGATTGACTGACGAATCCACCAGGTTGCATAAGTTGAAAATTTGTATCCTCGACGATACTCGAACTTGTCCACTGCTTTCATGAGACCAATATTGCCCTCCTGAATGAGATCCAAAAATTGCAGACCACGGTTTGTGTATTTCTTTGCAATGCTGATCACCAGTCGTAAATTAGCTTCCACGAGCTGGCTTTTTGCAGACTTAACTTTACGTTCAACGCGTTTAAGCTTTTTTACCTCAAGTTCAAAACCCTTCAGAGAGAGAGCTGTCAGGTCGGTCATTGTGCTGATACGTTTCCTGTTCAGTTCTATTTTTTCAAAATAGCGGTTTGCAATACTGATCCGATGTCCGGATTTAGCAGAAATTTCTTTGGCAGCTTTCTCTTTAGCTTTTTTGCCGGATACAATTCGCAATTGTTTAAACATCGTATCCATTTCTTCAACAGATAAATGTAAACTTTTTAGATTGGTATCCATTTTAAGGAAAGTCAGATCAATTTTATTTTTGTGATTAAACATTTCCTCGCACATTAACTCAATTTGGCGTGAGTTAAAATTAATGTTGTGTATTGCATCCTTGAATAATGTTTCATTTTTCTCCAAGCGCTTTTCTTCTGCAGCTTTCAATTTACGGCTGGCCTGAAGTTTACGGGCTTTTTTCATTGCCCCATGGTACTTCCAAAGATCATCGAGTTGAGCAATGACCCTGGCTGTAGCTTCGTCTTCATCTTCAATGACGTTGTCATCTTCATCCAATCCGGAAACA
The DNA here is from genome assembly GCA_022448485.1 of SAR324 cluster bacterium. Lineage (GTDB taxonomy): Bacteria > SAR324 > SAR324 > SAR324 > NAC60-12 > Arctic96AD-7. The sequence goes on along the minus strand of JAKUUI010000005.1, from coordinate 69,149 downwards.
ACATGCCGTGCCTTTATTTTATTAGATTTGAGCTGCTTGGAAAGATTTTGAAGATATAGCAAAATCAAATTAGATTTAGAGAAAATATCAATTAACTCTGTGTTTCCACTTTCTATTTTTTTTGCAACTTCTACCTCACCATCTCTTGTCAAAAGCTTAATGCTGCCCATCTCGCGTAAATACATGCGGACAGGGTCGTCTGTTGAATTGTCAATGCCAGGGTCAAGATTCAGATCGTTGGCTTCAAAATCTAATTCAGGACCTGAATCCGTTTGATCAGTTATAATATCCATTTTTTTCTCCGAATCAATAACTTCAATGTCCATTTCTGCAAAAATATTAAATATTTTCTCAAGTTGTTCTGCAGAAGGAGTTTCGTCACCAAGGTTTTCATTGATTTCATCAAGAGTGACGAATCCTTTTTCACGTCCATCCAAAACCAGCTCTCTCACAAGTTTTTCCTCTGCTGGAGAAAGGACGTTTTCACTTTTATTTTCTGTATTCATACAGCTGTTTACAGAGATTAAAGAGCCATAATATTGTCGAAAATAAGTTTTACTTCTTTCAATTCTTTTTCTTCTTTTCTTCTTTTTGCACCTGCCTGGGCCCTCTCTTCGTCGCTGTCACTGCAGAGGAGTCTCTCTTGGTATTTAAGTTCCAAGTTGCGTTCTTTGATACGCTTGAGCGATAAACCAAAGTCGTGACTTGGAATTTCCTCCGTAAGTATCAACATCACAGACTGAAAGAGTTCTGGATCAGACTCTTCCAGTGTATACGGATCGAAAGATTGAAATGCTTCATCAGGTAACTCTAATAATTTTGCATAAAGTAGCTGAAAATGTGGAGTCTGGAATTCTTCCGATTTCAAATGCTCACGGACCTTAGGCCACAGTTTACCTTTACGCAACAAAGACTGTAACAGCCACTGTTCATCTTGAGAAACTTTCGTATTATTTGATAAACACGTAACCGTATCATTTTTTTGCTTTTTATGCAAGCTTTTGTTCTCTTTTCTTTTTAACTCTTTTGATAGTAGACCAGGAGGAATACTCATCCGTTCGCCAATTGTCATCAAAGTTAGCTGTCGGCGTTTTGGATCCTGGATTTCTTGCAAAGTGGGCAGCAGTTCTTCCAGTCCCTGTATTCTCCCCTGTACGCTGTCTGGGAATTTTTTCAAAGTCTGTTGAACCAGATAATCCAAAGTCGGTACTTTCCTGTCCAGCAAGTCATCAAAACCTTCTTTTCCATGATTCAACAAAAAGGTATCCGGATCTTCTCCTTCAGGAAGAGTCAGGATATAGGATTCCAGAGCAATCGGCAACATAAGATGGGCATATCTCAGTGCGGCATTTTTTCCGGCTGTGTCGCCGTCAAAAAGCAAAATTGCGGTATCTGCGTGGCGCTGGACTATTTTTATATGATCCAGCGTCAGAGCTGTTCCACAGGGGGCAACGGCTTCTGTAAAACCGTTTTCGTGCAAGCGGATGACATCCAGGTAGCCCTCAACAAAAATCATTCGGCGGAGCTTGCGGATTGAAGAAAGTCCTTCGTATAGTCCGTAAAGTATCTGGCTTTTCTGGTAGTAGGAAGTTTCCGGGCTGTTGAGATACTTGGGCTTATCATCAGGCTTCATTGCACGTGCACCAAAACCGATGCAGCGCCCGCGGATATCTTTGATGGGAAACATCAACCGTCCACGGAAAGTATCGTAGTGTCTTCCTGATTTTTCACTGACCTTGATCAAACCTGTCCGTGACATCTCTTCCAGGGAAATTTTTTTTTGTTGCAGACAGTTCAGTGTTCCCTGCCATTCATCAGGTGACATACCGATTTGGAATTGCACCCACATGCTTTCTGGAACCAGACGCTTATGGAGATAATTCACTGCATTTTCTCCTTCTGGAACAGACAGCTTTTCCCTGTAAAAAGTTGCTGCTTCCCTGAGACAACGCAAACCACGGTCCTCATCAGGATTGGGAAGTCGTGGACCTCCAGATTGAATTTCCAGAGGAATGCTGGCTCGATTCGCAAGCTCTTCGATTGCTTCCGCAAAAGAGAGGCGATCGAATTGCATCAGAAATTTGATTCCGTCTCCGCTGGCGCTGCATCCAAAACAATGGAAAAAACCGCGCTCTGGATTTACATTGAATGAGGGAGTTTTTTCTGAATGGAAAGGGCAAAGGCCCTTGTAGTTAGCACCTGCTCGTTTGAGCGTAATGCCGCGCTCAGAAATCAAGTCAACAAGTTCAGTGGCTTCTGCCACTTTACGGATAAAGTCTTTACTAAATTGCATTTCTTTTGAATTGGAGTGATTTGAACATATGGATTTTTGCTTAATAACAAATAAGAAACAAGTCAGGTATTTCGGTTATTTTCGAACTCATCACTAACAATAAGCAATCATGGCATGTCTGCAGAAAAGTTATCTCCATTTTGCCTGGCCTAGTTCTCTGTCTCCACTTTTTTTGCCACTCCGTCTGCAGAAAAACTGATGATGGAATTGAACAGAGGTTTTAAGCTGCGGTGTTTTTCCATTACCCGTGAATTAACTGCCTTGAGATATTCGGGGTGTTCTCCGAACATTATTAAAATTCCAGGAAAACCCTCCTGCCATTCTTGAAAAAAAGGCAAACTGATTTCGTCCAGCTGTGAAAATAAGCGGTCAATCAAAACGACTTTTGTATTTGCCGCAACCAGCATCAAAACCCAAAATCGTTTTGCATGTTCAGGTTTAAGTTCCTGGACCTGAAGGTGTGGAATTTGTCCGGTCAAACCTAAGCGATCCATTAAAGTGTCCAAATTTTTTCGCTGTCCGCCAAACCACGGTCGAGTTGAAAAAAGTTTAGATTTCATATTTTCCTTCAGAGATGCTTTCTTGTCCGTACCTTCCCAAAAGCTATTGTCAGTATGTAGATGAGTATTTCCTGAAATCTGGAAAGAACCAGTTTTAGGCTTGAGCTTTTGCTGAAATAAACGCCATAATACCTGTTTCTGCTCCTCATTTTGAAAATGGAAACAAGCTCTCTCTCCAGCATGCAATTCCAAATTCAGTTTCCGTATATCCCACTTTTTTCCAGCAGGTATTCCGGAATCTGAAGGGGTGGCGTAGCCTAAATTTTGACAACTGATGAGCACCCTTGGATTCATGACTGTTTGATGCGTAAACTGATTATTGAGCTAAATTCGCTGGAAATTACTGATACTGTTGCCCGGAAAATGGCAGCACATTTGTTTCCAGGAGTTATACTTTTGCTATGGGGAAGCATGGGTGCAGGTAAAACAACCTTTGCAAAAAGTCTCTGTGCCGGACTTGGTGCGAACCCTGAAATAGTTACTTCTCCAACATATACTTTGGTCAACATGTATCCTGCACATTTGTCCATTTTTCATGTTGACCTCTACCGCCTGACTGATCCGGAACAACTCGATGATTTTGACCGTGAAGATCTGATTGCCGAAGAAGGTCTCACTTTGGTTGAGTGGCCGGAATATATTCTGAATTATTTAACCGATGAAACTGTTCTCAACCTGCTTTTTGAAACCGTTTCAGAAAATCAAAGGCGGCTTTCTCTGGAAAGTGAATACAGTGAGTTTGACATACTTTTTGACACTTTGGAACAACCGATTTCATCACAGTAAAAAACAACAAATTCTTTGATCCAGGATAGTGCATGATTCGACTTTCAGTTGATACTTCTTTTGAACATTTGGGATTGTGCCTGACGCGCAACGGAGCGCCTTTGGCTAATTATTATTCATTGTGTAATCGGCGGAATTCAAAAATTATTTTTGGAGTTATTGATGATTTGCTGAAAAACACAGAGTTAAGCATAGCTGAAATTGAGGCCTATGTTATTAACTGCGGTCCTGGCTCTTATACAGGTGTCAGAATTGGAATGGGAGTGGTTAAAACATTCGCGCAAGTCCACAGCAAACCTGTTGTTCCAGTCAATTCCTTGGAATTGCTTGCCGGACAAATCAGGAACTTGAAAGATGATTTTCCTGTGCTGCTGAACTGCTCGCGCAGAGAAGTCTTTCATTCGGTTTTTCGGATAATCGATGATCAGCCAGTTGCACAGGCACCAATTCAGCTCACCAGTCTTGAAAAATTCATTGATAACTCAGGCGGTGTTCCAGTTGTCCTCTATCGCGTAAGTTCTGAGCGGCGGAAACCGGAACCACTGTTCGAAAAACTGGTTTTGCTGCCCTTAGATTATCCGGTTCCTGATGCTCTGCTTTTAGATCGTCTGGGTGCAAAAAAATTAGCTGCACCAGATTTTGATCCGTATGCTCCTGTGAACCCGTTATATATCAAACGAGACGTTGAAAAACCGTTATAAAGTATTTTGCGTCAGGAACTCAGAGCTTTTAGAATTCATAGTAAGACAGGCTTGGTAATGCTATACCACACGTTTTCCACTCAGGAAGAAATCGATCAGGAATATAATCCACGCTTGATTGTGGACAATACAGATGAGCTGATTCAAAGCTATTTCACTGAAAGTGAAAGAGTTATCAAAGAATATTCCAACCATTCCGGAGTTGGTTATGGCCCTACACGAGCGGAAACTCTTGATATTTTTCCGGCAAAAATAACGTCCAGCCCCATACACATTTTTTTTCACGGTGGTTACTGGCATTCGCTGACCAGCAGGGATTTTGCTTTTGTGGCAGAAGGACTGGTACGGAACGGTATTACGGCAGTGCTGGTAAACTATGCTCTTTGTCCTACGGTTAATATCGATGAAATTGTCCGGCAATCCCGAGCCGCAGTGGCCTGGACTTATCGCAATGCAGAGACGTTTGGCGGGAATCCGGAGCGGATTTCGGTTTCCGGACATTCAGCTGGTGGTCATTTGACGGGAATGTTACTGACTGCAGAGTGGGAAAAAGACTATGGTTTGCCTGTAAATTTAATTAATGGATTTTTGCCAGTCAGCGGGCTTTTCGACCTTGCACCGTTCCCGTTTTCTTGGCTCCAGCCAGAATTGCAGCTGACCTCAGAGGAAGTTCTCCGCAACAGTCCTCTGCTCCTGAAACCTGTGTACTCGCCTCCTGTAATTGTTGCAGTGGGTGCGGATGAATCTCAAGAGTTTCAGCGGCAATCAGAGGTCTACGCCAAATACCTGCAAAAATACGGAGTTCCTGTTGAATATCAGTTAATTCCAGGAAAAAACCATTTCAATATCATTCATGATTATCTAGGTGACGGAGGGCCATTGTGCAAAAAAATTATTGAATGGAAATAAAAATTTTTAGAATTGCGAATAATAATAAAACGGGGAATGCTGAGACATTGAAGGTTGACACTTTGCGGGCTGGATTTGATAATAAAGACCGGAACTTAGACCTGTACACAAAAAAAATATGAATCTTGAAAATGCAACCAGAGAAGAACTGCAAACTTTGGAACAAAAACTTGCAGCAAATTATCAGGAATATCAGGATGCCGGTTTAAAGCTGGACCTTACTCGGGGCAAGCCTGGAGCCGCACAGTTGGATCTTGCTGATGAAATGGAAGGTTCGCTCAAAGACAAAATGATTTCTGAGAGCGGAACTGACCTCAGGAATTATGGAGGGCTCGATGGAATTCCTGCTGCGCGGAAACTCGGCAGCGAAATGCTTGGACTGCGGAAATCCGAAGTGATTTCCGGAGATCACAGCAGCTTAACGCTGATGTATCTTTACATGCTTCACGCATATTATCACGGTTCACAGGGGCCGGATACCGCGTGGGTCAGGGAAGGTGACGTGAAATTCTTGGCGATTGTGCCCGGATACGATCGGCACTTTACCATCTGTGAGGAATTGGGGCTGCAGATGGTTAATGTGGACATGCTGGACGAGGGTCCTGATATGGACGCTGTAGATGATTTGGTGCGCAATGATTCCATGATCAAAGGCATGTGGTGTGTTCCAAAGTATTCGAATCCTACCGGGAATGTTTATTCTGAAGAAGTGGTGGAGAGGATTGCTTCACTTGGAAAGATTGCCGGTTCGAATTTTCGCGTGATGTGGGACAATGCCTACGGAGTGCATGACCTCTTTGAAAACCCGCAGCAACTGGCCAATGTGATGGATTATTGCCGAAAATATGGAACTGAAGACAATTTAATTTTAACCGCATCAACTTCAAAGATAACTTATGCAGGGGGTGGGATTTCTTTTCTGGGTACATCGGAGAAAAATCTGGAACATTTCCGCAAACGCCTTTCTGTCATGAGTATTGGCCCGAACAAACTCAATCAGCAGCGTCAAGTTCTCTTTCTAAATAATATAGAAGGCGTTCGGGCACACATGCGCAAACATGCTGAAATTTTACGCCCCAAGTTTGCGATGGTGCAAAAACATCTTGAAAGCGGATTGGGCGGAAAGGGTATGGGGACCTGGTGCAATCCAGAAGGTGGATATTTTGTTTCTTTTGATGCATTACCAGGACTGGCGCAGGAAATAGTCCGTCTCGCGGGAGAGGCCGGCGTGAAACTTACTCCTGCAGGTGCAACCTTTCCCTACACTCGAGATCCAAACGACAGGAATATCCGACTGTCACCCACATTCCCGAGTGTGGAAGATTTGGATCTGGCAATGCAGATTTTTGTGACCTGTGTTCAGTTGGCCTCCATCCGGAAGCGAATATAAATCAAATACAACTTGACAAGCCTTGAACTGGAAAAACCGGTTGAAACTCGTCGATCCCGGAACCTTTAACCTGAATCCTGAAACATCGAACATTGAATAAAGTAGTCAACGACTGGGAATTATTTCAGCGGTTTCTCGTTTACGTGCGTCCGCACTGGAAAAGTGTGGCTCTGGGAACGGCAACAATTCCTTTTTCAATTGTGGCAACTTTACTTCTTCCATGGTTCATTATTCAAATTATTGATGATCATGTAATTCCTGGAGATCTGGAGGGATTGTTTCTGATGGTGGCCCTCATGGCAGGAACGGTTGCTGTGGGTTATTTTTCAGATTCAATTTATACATTTTCCCTCCAAAAAACCGGCCAGTTAGCTATTAGTGCTATGCGCAGCGATCTTTATGCGCATATCCTCTCCATGCCCCGCTCTTTTTTTGACCAGCGTCCAATCGGAGTGATTTTGACGCGCCTCACAAGTGACATGGAAGCGCTCAATGAATCGCTGGCCATTGGTGTACTTTCCATTTTCACAGATTTTCTCAAAACAATTGCACTGCTCATTTTGCTGGTTGCACTGAGTTGGAAGCTGACGCTAGTTGTGCTGTTGATTTTGCCTCCAATTTATTTTGTCAGCAACTTTTTACGTACTCGTCTACGGCATTATTACAACCTCACTCGTGAGGCACTTGCAGACGCGACTGGTTATTTGCAGGAATGTTTGAATGGGGTTAAAACAATCCAGTTGTATGCTGCAGAAGACAAAGTTAGACGGCAATTTGAAACAAAAACAAAGCATTTTTTTAAGGCACAGTCACACTCCAATTTTTATGATGCAGCTCTTTTTTCCGTGATTGAAGCCATCACCTCAATTGCCCTGGCCTTGATGCTGTGGTATGGTTCCCAGCAAATTCTGGCCAGCATTGTCTCAATCGGAGTTTTGGTTGGCTTCATTAACACGCTGAATCGTATTTTTGTGCCAATTCGTGAGTTTACTCAACAGATTTCTGTTTTTCAGCGCTCACTTTCATCACTGGAAAATATTGATAAATTATTTCGTGAAATTCCAGAAGATCAAGACACTGCAGGACACCATTTCACGGAAGCCAATTCCATAAAATATACTTCTGAGCAACTGATGAAACGTTTTCAGAATTTTGAAGAATTGCGTTTTGAAAATGTTCATTTCCGTTACACAGAAGATGCCCCCTGGGTTCTGCAGGGTGTCTCGTTTATTGTCAGCAAAGGCGATCGTCTGGCCATAGTTGGTTCAACAGGTTCCGGAAAGACCACAATCGTCCGTCTTCTTACCAGAACCTATACACATTATCAGGGTTCGATCAAAATAAATGGTGTAGAACTTAGCGAAATCTCACGGAGTCATTTACTGCGGATGATTGCTCTGATGCAGCAGGAATCTTATTTATTTGAGGAAAGTATCGGCTTCAATATTGCCCTTAACCGTCCGGAAATTACTCGGGAAAAAATTCGGGATGCTGCCCAATACGTCTATGCTCACGAATTTATTGAGCACCTGCCCGAACAATATGATTTCAAGATACTTGAAGGCGGAAAAAATCTTTCGGAGGGACAGGGACGATTGGTCGTTTTTGCCCGTGCATTAGCAGGGGAAAGTGACCTGATTGTCTTGGATGAAGCAACCAGCTCTGTTGATTCTGTGACAGAAAATCTTATTCAGAAAGCTATTGAACGTATTTTTCATGAAAAAACTGTGATTGCCATTGCGCATCGACTGAGCACAATTCAAAATTCGGATTTGATCCTGGTAATGGATGCTGGAAAAATTGTGGAACGTGGATCACATGATGGACTTTTAAGCCAAAGGGGAGTTTATGCTGGTCTGGTTGAAACACTGTACCGGGGAACAGAGTTAGTCCCAGCACCAGCAAAATGAAAAGATATTGAAAAAAGAAAGGTAGAGAAAGATATTTTTTCCTTGCTTTTGTTTTTTTACCTGTCATAATTATCGCTTCCCCTCTTCATTTTGGAGAGTTTTTTTAATTAAAATATAAGGTCACAATGGCAACAGGCAAAGTAAAATGGTTTAACGAACGTAAAGGTTATGGCTTCATCGAGCAGGAGTCTGGTAAAGACTTGTTCGTTCATCATTCTGAGGTCCGAGGGGGATATCTCAGAGAAGGAGAAAACGTGGAATTCGAAATTGGAGAGGGGCAAAAGGGTCCCTGTGCAGTAAGCGTTCAAACTGCTTCATAATTCATTATTAGAATAAATACGGTTCAAACGGGATGGCTGCACAAGCGGACATCCCGTTTTTTTTGTTCTTTTTCTGCAAAACTAATAAATCAACTGGAATTTTAATGAATCAACTTCATGAAGATTTTCAAGAATTTATAATTTCTCTGCGCACATTGAAATATTGGTACATGCTACTGGTGCTGGCTTTCGGTTGCTTTGTCTTCAGTGTTGTGGTCAATGGAATTCTTATTCCACACAACTTTTTTGCAAGTGGACTGACTGGTCTGGCCTTGTTGTTTTATGACTCAATTAAGGATTATCTCCCATTCAGTTTGCTCTATGCATTGATGAATATCCCAATTTTTTTAATTGGCTTTCGTGAATTTTCTCTGAAATTCATCATGACTTCACTGATTGGTATGGGGCTTTATTCTACAAGTCTTGAATTGACACAGGGAGTTGAAATTTCAGTTAAAGACCCAATGTTGGCCGCCATTTTTGGTGGAGCACTTTCTGGATTTACTACAGGGTTTTATCTACGCCTTGGTGGATCAGTAGGAGGGCTGGATATTTTAGGAACTGTGATGAAAAAACGCTTTGCAGTTCCCATTGGAACAGTTTTCAATCTAGTTAACTTTTTCGTTATTTTCAGCAATGCGTACCTTCATCAGTTCGAAACGGCGCTCTTCACAGGAGTCTTTATGTACGTTTTCAGCTGGAGTATGCAAAAGGGGCAGATTGGTCTATCTCAGAGGAAATCAGTATTCATCATTTCCTCTAAGCCAGAAGAGGTTGCAGAAAATGTTTTACAAAAACTTGACCGTGGATTTACTTATTTTCATGCCTCTGGCGGATATGCAAGTGGAGAAAAACGGGTTATTTATACTGTAATAAACCTTTTGGAATTAGGCCGGCTCAAAGAATATTTGTTTGAAACAGATCCTGACGCTTTTGTCTCTGTTCAAGACACAGGAGATGTGATTGGGAAACGCTTTCTGACCTGGGAAGAAGAAGGATTCAGGAAGCGAAAAAAGGAATAAACAGGTTCTCATGTGTGCCGCGGTACAGCTAGTTTAACCTTCCTTGGGAACAAGATATTTATGCAGATAGTTTAAATCAAGTCTGACCTGTTGGCCGCTTTGAGAATTATTCCTTTTGCTTTCTCTGACAATGAAAGTGAACCGAGTTCGTTTAATTTGAACCACTTAACAGCATGTGCATCATCACCTGCGCGGCATTCTCCTGAAAGCCATTGGCCTTGAAAATCAACCACAGTGTAATGGTAGCGGATTTTTCCTTCACCGTCAGGAATAATAATATCCACAACGTCAATCAGAGCAAGTTGATCAACTTTGACTCCTGTTTCCTCAAAGATTTCCCTGCGTGCAGCTTGAAAAATTGTTTCACCAAGCCGTTGTTTGCCTCCAGGGATGCTCCAATGTCCTTTGTTTGGGGATTTACCGCGCTGCACTAGCAATACTTCTTCGTTACGTAAAACAATAACTCCCACTCCTACAAAGGGACGCTCCGGATATTCTCGGTTTTTGTTCATTCCCAACCACTCAACCAATCTTGTAAAGAGCGACGAACCGACTGTTCTTCTACTCCCTCTGTTACCGTAATACCACCTTCCCTAAGCAAGCGTATTCCTTCACCGTTAACTTGTGGATGTGGATCTCTAATGGAGATCACAACGTGTGAAATTTGTTTTTCAACAATTGTTTTGGCGCAAGATGGCGTTCTGCCACGGAAAGAACAAGGTTCTACTGTACAGTAAAGTGTTGCTCCAGTGAGAGAGTATCCCTGTGCTTCAGCATTCCGGATTGCATCTGCTTCAGCATGTAGTTTCCCAGGGGGATGTGTATAACCCTCGCCCAGCACTTTTCCACCCTTGACAATCACACAACCCACCCAGGGATTATCTCCGGTTTTTGTTCGTGCATGTTCCCCCAGTTCCAAAGCACGGATCATGAATTGCTGTTTAATCTCAGGCATTGTCAGTATCAAGTTAAAAATAGCTAGAAAAAACAAACACAGCAACTATTTCGGATTTGTTAGCTTGTGAGTTATTTCGTAAAAAGAGGCTGAAAAAAAGTAGTAGCAAATATTTTCAAAACAAAAATCCGATACCGACGTTGACCTGGCCGGAAATTAATTTTACAGAATCAGCAAGCGTTACGGACTGTCCAGAAACCTGGCTTTGAAAATTCTTATATTTGATGTTATTTTGGCGGTAACCCAATAATAATTCTCCGCCAAAAAATGGAATGCCGAAGTTCATAAAGACTGCTTCACCAGTACTGTTTTCCGTTGCATAACTTACTCCATTGAAGCTCAGTTCTCCCCGCCCATTGATTAAGAGTCCTGCTCCCAAAGTAAAACCGAGCGAGTTCCCAATTGTGTAAGACAAATCTAGGCAGTTATTCTTGAAGATGTAGGAAACACCTTCAAGGCTTCCGTTTGAGCGTACTGTGCTATAACCCAGACCGATCCCATTTGCGAAAACCAAATTTGCACTATGTCCGGATGTATTAAGTTTCCCAGTGGCTTTGCTTGAGCCAAGTTTGATTTGGCTTTCTGCCGCAGTTGGAACAAAATAGCGCAAACGCCAAAGTTCTTCTGCTCCAGCGGAAAATCCAGACAATAGGAAAAACATAACAAATACACTGATTTTTGGTAAGATTGGCACTGTAAATTAATGCAAGTTAATTGAGTGAAAAATCATTCCTGTAATTCATGCAAATTAAGTACTTTTTGTGGTGTTTACTGCAAATTCAAAAACCACAAAAATCATACTTAATCAATTGCTGGCTGGATTTGTGTAAGTGAGTTAAACTTGTAAACATGATTCATCTGAAATAATGAGGACAAATGAACGACATGAATACCAGGAAAAAAGTTACTCTTCAAAAAACAAATGCTGTCACAGTATTTCGTTCCGGACATCAGGCATTATCCGAAATTGAAGGACTGCGAGGCATGGCTGTTCGAGGGATGCTATTTAACTATCTCATCTTTTTTGCAGCAACACTTGCCTTGAACGGCTTGTTTTACTATCAGCTTCTCGGTCCGCTTATCAACTGGCTTTTTGGCGTGGGAGAAGGCTTTTGGGCTGCTGTAGGATCAGTAGTTTTGTGGAGCATTCAACTGACTGTTGCAGCTGTCTTTGCTATGGTAGCCCTGCGTTTTTCCGTCGGACTACTCAGCCTCTGGCACCAAAGTTTAGTGTTACGGATTATCAAACATTTCAGGCAAATTGAAGAGCCGACTTTTTCTTTTAAAGCATGGATGGCTAATATTAAGTATATTTTGAAAGAATCATTGAAATCTTGTTTGTTTCCGGTAATGCTGCTTTTTGTCGGACTGATTCCCGTAATAGGTCTGCCAATTGTATTTGTACTTGAATCCCATCTGCTGGGACGGGAAAGCACCATTGTTTATTTGGATAGTTTAACAAATCCGGAGGAAGCAGCCGAGCTTCGGAAGAGCTGGCGCTGGCTGCCGGTTCGCATTGGTTGGCTACCGACAGTCCTTACTTTTATTCCATTTATTGGCTGGTTATTTCTGCCGCTGACGATAACTTATGAAGTGATCGGTTTTGCGTATTTAGTAGAAAAATCCCGAAATAGTTGATCACCAAAGCCATGCTGCGCCACGAACTCCGCTGGAATCTCCGTGTTTTGCAGGCCGGATTGGTGTAGTGAATTCTCCCCCAAAAGTCCATTTCTGGACTAAACCAGGAACGGTTTTATAAATCCGGGATATATTTGACATCCCGCCGCCGAGTACCAGAACATCCGGATCTAAAAAATTTACAGCTGTCGCAATTGCTCGGGCCAGACGGTTTTCATAAATCTCCATTACTCTCTCTGCAGCATCATCACCCTGCTCAAGTATTTCAACAATTTCACGTCCACGTTTGCGGATTCCGGTTTGCAGTTGGTATTCATTTTCAAATCCGGTTCCGGAAATATATGTTTCCAGGCACCCCCGCTGTCCGCAATAACACTCAATGCCAGGATATTCTTCCGGATACATCCAACCCAAAGTTATGTGCCCCCACTCGCCTGCAATGGCGTGAAACCCATTATGCACCTTCTGATCTATAGCAATTCCGCCACCACATCCTGTTCCGAGAATAATGGCAAATACTAGCTTAAAACCGGCGCCTGAGCCATCTACTGCTTCAGAAACAGCGAGACAATTTGCATCATTTGCGAGGCGAACTTCACGCCCGAGTGCATTTCCTAAATCGAGGTCAAAATGCTTTCCGATTATCCAGGTGGAGTTTGCGTTTTTAACGAGCCTGGTTTGCGGTGAAATTGCACCGGGAATGCCGACACCAACGGTACATTTTTGTTTAGTTTCCGATTCAAGACTGTGAACAATTCCGGCAATCGCGTTAACTGTACCATCGTAGTCATGCCGAGGTGTGTCAATTCTTCTACGAATCAGCTCTTCCCCATTATCAGCAAGCGCGATTCCCTCTATTTTTGTGCCTCCCATGTCAATGCCGATTCGCATTTAATTCCCTTTTAATTATTTCTAAGTATCAAAGCAATGACAGGAATGATTTCATTTCTGCAGAGAGAATGAAACAAACTATCTCATTAGAGTAAATTATTTTTCAGAGTTCTGCTGCACCAACAGCTCTTTGCCTGATTTGATGATTATCCATTCCTGAGAAAGGCGCAGTTCCCAAAGATTGCTATCTGATCGCATCAATTCAAAAATATTTTGGAGTTTGCTGTAGCTCAGTGCCTGTTTTGTTTGAGTAGTGATAAAATTATGCATAATTTCTTCCTGAAGTAAATCGCTTACTTGCTCTAAATCAGTTAAAGACAGGACATCTGGAGATTCACTTTCATTTTTTCTGGAGTGCTGTTTCCATTCATCATACTGTGAATCCAGCCATTCGCGAAGTAGCTGGCTTTGTCCACTCAAATCACTAATCCGGGATTGTAGTCCATGCCTTGTTAATTCCTCCAAGAGCGGGATCAGTTCCAACCGCACTCGATTACGTAAGTATGCAGCGCTTTGATTGGAATTATCTTCCATCCAGGCCAGATTATTATTTTTCAAAAAACCCTGCAGTTCCAATTTGCTGCAGTTTAGCAAAGGACGAATGAAAGGAGTGTTTTTCCAGCGCATTCCCTGCAAATTGGAAATGTGTGATCCCCGGAGCCATTTAAGCAGTAAAGTTTCAGTTTGGTCATCCGCATGATGTCCAGTGGCTATCCAGCCTCCGCCCAGAGTTTCAAGTAGATTACGAGACTCATCTATCCTCCACTTTCGTGCAGACTCTTGCAGTCCCTGTTGTCCGGTCTGCAGGTGTTTTGCAGTTTTACAATGAAAAGGGACTTTATACTCTTTGCCAAGAGACTCGACAAAATCCTGCTCCCGAAGAGCTTCCGGACGCAACTGATGGTTGAAATGTAGAATATGTAATTTCAAGCAAAGAAGTGCACTGAGACGCAGAAGCGAATGGAAAAGAGCAACTGAATCACTCCCACTGCTGACGCAGACAATAACCTGAACAGAATTTTTTGAAAGTTTTCTGCTTTTCAGTTTATATTCTGGAATTGTTAGTTGGTGAAACTCCCAGTTTTTTCGAATTTTTTGAAGAAGACTCTCCACATGAAGATCCGTGTTAAGCTCACTTAATCTGATTTATGACTGAACTTCTGCCTCATGTCCAGTGAGTTCATTCATTGAGGTCTCTAAACGTTTTTGCAGTGGAACAAAACTATCATCAATATTCACAGCAGCATCCACAGAATCTTTTCCTAACTTAACCAAAGTCTTTATACCTTCCTCGGTAAAGCGCATCCTGTCACGGTGAATAAAACCATAATAGGTGATGTTTCCGAACTCTGTCAGCACTGGAAGATCAGCTTTTTTGGGAGTTTTTTTTGATGTAAGTTTTAATGCTTTGCGGTAAGCCACAACAGCGAGATTGTAGACAGGAGCCATGTTTTCTTGTGCACTGCGGTCACCACTCTCAACCCGTAATAATTGATAATTGAGGGCCTGCATATGAATTCGCCCCTCCATAACCAGTGGATAAGTCAGTTTGTTGTCAATTCGACCCAACTGTTGTGCCAAATCAAGTCCAGCACCCTGCAGCAAAGGAATCTGTTTAAGCATTTCAATCGCCTGTACAGCTTTACTTATAATCATGTTCTGCTTGTTTGGATCTACTTTTTCTTCGACTCCACCAAAAAAAGAACTGGATGCTTTTTCTCCAGCAATCAGTTCCTCAATTTCTTCATGTGAAAGGGATAAAGTCATCTTGGTTTTTATATTTTGAATTACTGATTCACAATTTTCTATCAAAGCCTCTGCAATTTGAATTTCGGTTTTCACTGAAGCAATATCATTAACATGTGAATCTTCGGTGAATTCGTCATCTACATCTATCCCACTCATGTTTACATTTTTTAATTCTTCTGACCTAATGGCCATCATTTTATGTTTGTGAATATTTGCCAGACGCTCCAAATAAGAACGATAAGCATGCACAACTGCCTGCAGAAAAGTTGGAGAGATATCCCCGAGATAAATAGGAATTGAAGCCTGCAGCATCATGTCTAGGTGAGTTTGCAGGTGATGATCTTTGCGGACTCCCAACACAACATTCACTAGGCGCAAACGAGCCAGAGAATTGGTTGGGTTGCTATCTAAGTTTTTGATTAACTTTGAGACCTCTTTGTTATCTGGAGCTTCACTCAGCAGGATACTTCCGTCTACAAGCGGATTTTCCTGTTTGCCTCCAAAAATTTTATTAAGCCCGGTTTTTTTATTAGATTGTTTAATATCTTTGGCAATTTCACGAAGTTGTTTTTGAAAACCGATGAAATTTATATTGGGTGTATTAGGATTTTCTTTCGGTTCTTTTGAGGCCATGTTTTAGCTAAGGAACTTGGTTATAAAAATTTCAAATCACCTGATAGTGCCATTATACGGACAATGGTTTGATATGGAAACTTTTTTCTGTTCTGATTCACGTCACCTACATCTGATCAGATGAAATTAGCCATATAGCGATGCTCTGCCGATCTCATCAAATGTTCTAGTCAAGGGATGTGGCTGCAAATGTTCTCTTGTACCAATCGAATCATTAGGCCAGAGTTTGTTGGCAATCCCGTTGAGATATTTCTGCTGAAATTTTGGGGAAATTGGGAATTTGTAATTTGAACCATTGACCCAAATTTTCAAATGAGGCGGGTTAGAGGCTAATAATGGAATTTTCAGGGTTGATAAATGTCGCATAAACAAAATACGGCACTCCCTGCTGTTGATTCGCATAAAAAACTCAGCCAGGGCTGTATCTCCGCCAATTCTTAATTTGGGTGGAACCTTCTTGATTATAATTTTTCGAATATCATAATTAATCACAAATTGCTCACCAAGATTATCACGTACTATTGCCGAAATTATATTGAGTTTGTTGACATTGCAGACCATCAAAATATCTCGGATGTAATGTTTGTTTTCCATTAGTTCCCGCGATGAAACGTGAAATGGCGAGAAAAAAGTTTTTATTTCAGCAGCCAATGTGAACAATGCACCGCTTGATATTGAATTCATTGCGACATCACTATGAACCTGAGCCACAGGTTTTTCAAAGGTCGAAAGATCTTCCCCGCCAAAACCAACATAACCACTAAAAGTACAGCGGGCTATGCCTTCCACCAGGTTTGCCTCAAACATCGGTATTACCGTTTCCACACCAATTTCGCCGCCGTCAGTTTCTTTGCTGCTTAGCATTGAACTGAATTGCCACTTTCCACTCTTCCGCACAAAATCAACTTTTATCCGCGATCTTGGAATACTCAAACACTTTGAGATCGGCAAAGGCACCTGAAAATGTTTTCTTTCAAAGTTTCTTTCAAAATGGAATTTGAATATCACATTTTCCAAGGGGTTACCTGCAATCTTTACCTTTGCATTTGTGATGGTTTTTCTGACCCAGCTTTCCTCCATTTTTAAATTGAATTGATTAAAATAATCAACAATGTTGCCTTGCACGCTTTTCAGTTTTTGCAATTCCTCGTATACGATCTTGACCTGCATTTGCTCAATTTTGTTGAGTGGAATTTTCTTTTTAAGTTTTACCAACACCTTCCGGTCTTCAATTGATACACGCTGGTTGACAACGTCCAGTAGAGGACTGAGAATGTTGGTTGCCTTCTCTTTATCAAAGCCTTCCTCACTCAAGCGTGCCAGCTGATTGGATATTTGCCTAAGTGCGCGACCATGTCCAATATTGCAAAGTTTTTTCTCAACCCGGTTCATTGACTCAAGAAAAAGATTCTTGAGTATTTTTTCCATTTTGTTGCCTGCATCATCCCTTCCCTCTGAAAAGCGAATTAGTTCCCGACGGTCTTCACGTATAGAGAAGAAAATGTTATAAAAATCAACTAGGGCTCTGGTGCGCCAAGTTGCATTTTCGCCAAGCCGGACCGGATTCCCTTCATCACCAAAATTGATAACATCAGAAATTCGAATGTGTTGTGTAAAGCAAAAAACAATATTTTTTTGAGTTTCAGATAGCGTGTTGAGTTCAAAATCCGGTTCCTCCTCCTCTTGTTCATAGCTTTCAAAACGCACTAGCATTTCAGTAAATTTCAACCACCACGGGTCCAACTGCAAAGCAGGGTAGTTTTCTTCCATCTTGATAATAGCATCAATCAGAGGTCCTTTACGATTTTCTCGAATAAAGTAACGTCCCTCTGGATTCCACAATAGTCGGGTCAAACTTGTAGGCAGTTCATCTTCTTCATCAATGCAGACAATCATTTCCAGCCACCAACAATTGAGCAAAGCTTTGGGAAGGTTCCTGTGACTGATTTTCTCACTTTCCCTTAAAAAGATAGGAATTGCATGTCCCAAAAACATTTCACGCGGAATGATTATTTCACCCCAATTTGGTAGTTTCCCCAAGACAAATGATTCTGTTTCCTCATCCAGTATTTGCTTCTTATCTGGCGTACCCACTTTTACCGGACTTTCCCCACCATCATTTTCTGCAGGTTTAGATGTTTTTATATATTCTGCAGCAAGGTTCTGTTTTAGAGTCCATTCCGCTTCAGGAAAAACTCCAATTGAAGAGAGGATTTTAAAATTTTTCGGTAGATCAAAAGGCATTGGTGTAGTGCCACAGATCATTGTCGCAGGGTTGAGCAGAAAATCGTTAAGCATCAGTGCATAAGCCATGCTTCCTTCCGGAGAGACCAAAAAAGGAGTATGCTTCCCGCTGCGCTGCTTACGCATAATGTTAGCAAAAAAATGAATTTCGGCGATTGGATATTTTTTGGCCATGTAAGCCTCGACCTGCTGGATTTTGAGATGTAACGGATATTCAATTTCAGCTTCAAGATCTTTGGCTTGTCCGTCTGAAAAAATTTCAATCATCTCAACGGTCCGTGAACTGTATTTTATTTCAAGTTTCGATAAAATCCTCTTTTCCAGTCCTTCTTCAATAGTTAGATTCTTGGAGTTGAAATGCTGTTTAAGTGTTTGTATAGCCCTCGAAACTTTAGTCCGGGAAGCAAAAGCCACCTTACTGGAAAGGTGCACAAAAAAATCGGTCAAGAGTTGTGACAGCTGAGAATTATTTGTCAAGCTGCTCAAAAAACATTCATTCTGCTTCTCTTCCGGAAGAGACTCCGGTGTCAGGTTGTTACTGACAGCATAACGCCACAAAACTTGACGAGCACCAGCCTCATCCAGAAAAGTGGTGCGGTAATAGTACACCAACCAATTTAGTATCTTTTCTTTACTGAATTGCTTTAAAGAATAGGGGAAGGCCTCCCGCTGTAAATTACCACCGTCTTTTTTCATAAAAGAGAAAAAATTATTAAGTGGTTCCAGCAATTCCTCACAATCAGGGAATTTATTCAAAGTTTTAATGACAGACTTCTGGAAGAATTGTTGTTGTTCTTCTGCTGGCCGTTTTTGTAAATGTTCTTGAATCAATTTACGTAATTCCTTGCGGTAGCTACTGGCAAAGATAAATTCAATCACGCGCTGTTCTTCCTCGTTTAAGCTGCCACTGCATTGCTCATTTAAAGTTTGAATGGCCGTTTTATATATTTTTGTTCGTTCTTCAGCTTTCAATCCATTGCGGTAATAGTCTTCATAAAAACACTCAATCACATTTGCAATCAGAGCTACTAAATAATCTGCGTCATTCCAGTTAAATTTAAATTCCGGATTTGTGTTGATAATAATCTGTGCATCCATATCAGAATCAGGTTTATGTCCGATTCCACCTAAACTTCCAATAGTTGTCAGGGCCTTGATCAGGTGCCCTGAACCTTGTTTGAAATGACTCACAAGGTCTGTTCCAGCAAATTCTTCCTCGAGATATGCATCCATTCCTGCTTCTCCCTTTATTGAGGCAGAAGGTAAAAACCTTTCGAGTCCTTCAATACCGTGAATTGCTCCTTTCTGAAAAACATCGAATGTCATAGTATGCAAGATAGGTTTGCCCTCTTCATCAAACTTACCAGTCTTTCCCTGCACCTCCAACGGGGCAGAATCTTCCGGATTGATGTCAAAAAGTAGCATCCATTCAAACATAGTTCGGTGCATTTTTTCATCAGAAAGTTCCACTAGACTTTCCAAACGTAAGCGGTTTATACGTCCCATCTCATTAAATTCCCTTTGTGCGTACTTTTTCCATTTTTTTAAATGTTCATCGTGGTAGGAACCTCGCAAAGAATCACTGATTTGAGTTGTTTTGAGGGACTGCAAAAGTTTTTTATATCCGCTGGCAGCAAAATCTCCCTGGGGATTACATGGAACCTGAATATTAAACGAGCAAAGCAACTTCAGTTGTTGGTCGAGTTGGGAAGATGTATCGGTGCTCGAATCAGTCGTCATAAAATTACTCAACAAATGCGATTTAACAAATAAATTGAATCGATATCTACCTGTATAACAAAACCTTGAAAAAAACGGAATGAAAATTATGGACTCTTCGGTATTGAGTGACACAGTCAGTAAGAGTCGGAGTTGAGTTTTTGAGGCTTTTTAGAATATAATCAGCGCTGGTTATGCTGTCAGTGCTGAAAAGACTGAGAGAGAAGAAAGAACAGGAAAATCCCAGTTCGCGTTACTGAGTGCTACCTTTGGCCAATTCACCAAGACGGCCTAGGACTCCGGCTTTTTGCTTACCGAGCAAGGGGGCGAGTTTTTCTAAACGTTTACGGACCAAGCTTCTACTTTGCTGACGCTTGATTTTAACGTTTGGGTTGGCGAGTTTGCTGGCGGATACAATGTTTGAATCATTTACGTCTGCAGGGCGTAAAATCCCAGTAACAGTTGTAATGTAGCGGACTTGATTGCGCTGGCGATAATCAATTTTTTGACCTTTGATAATCATGTTTCCATCCGGGAGCACCCGGATGACACGTGCAGAAAGAGCGTCCAGGGCTCTTAAAATATCGTTTTGTTCTTCTTCTATTGAGTCTCTGAGCGTCAGGGCTTCAAGAGCAACGCTTGCTGTTTCAGCACCTCCGGCCGGTTGGCCTTCTGAAGCAATTTTGGGAGGAGGCACGTTGACTATTAAGTTCACCTCATTGATTCTCAGTAAATCACCACGGAAGCGGGCACGGTGATCTCTGAGCAAATTTCCAAACGAGGATTCATAGCGCCAGAGAGAACCTTCATAGCGATTTCTGCTGGTGGAAATTCGTTTACGCCTCAAGCGTTTTGCAGTCCGTTTTAAATTGTCTTTCATTTTCTTCACCGCATTTGCGGCCAAAACTTCAGCAGGCGGCTTGGGTTGCGGTCTAGAAGGAGTACAACCTATGAGGCCCAGGACCAGAAATGTAGACAGGGACCAATGAATAAAACGCTTAAATGGAAAAGATAATCGAGACACTATTTAATAAATTATTAATCTTTAATTGACCTGACTTTATTAATTCACCAGCACTACATTTCTGGTTTTAACAGTCGCAAAAACAACAATCTTGCTGTCAACATTTTTCACTGGAATACGTTCTCCTTTACGGCCTTTGGCCAGGGAAATTCCGGGAGCAGAAAGGCGTAAAAAAGGTGTTTCAAAAACAATTTGTAAACGATCTCCAGATTTCACCAGCGGTGGCGCTGTAACAGTGTTGCCTCGAATCGCTTCGCTGGGGTTGATTGTGCGTGTGGAAATTTTACCAATTAACTGTTCTTTGTCTGTCACATATTCACGTGGCATTCGATCCACATTTTTGCGGACCTTCAGCAAATCCGATTCCTCAATTATATGGTTACGTTTGATAGTATTGCGTGCAACATAAACTTCCTTGTATATTTTTAAATATGTCCGCACTGAAACTTTCCTGAATGCTTTGCCATCGATGCTGAACTCAACTTCATAATTCCGGTAGCCGCCTTCCTTTTTAATATTTCCTTTTGAAGTAATCACATAGCTTACCTGTCCTCTTGGCAGAAAAATATCACGAGTTTTTGCCAACAGGCGAGGTTTCAAGTCCGGATTATTATTTGACTCCTTAATGTGATTCAGAACTACTTGCTCAATGTCTTTTCCTGAAATTTTGAGTGCTGCTCTTTGAATGCTGGTTGAGTCTGATCCTGGAAAAACAAAGTTTTTGATGTCGACTTTGTGGGAGCGTAAGCGGGAGAGAATCAAGGAGCGGGTAACAGTCAATTTTCTTCCGGGTAGAGGAGAACGTCCGATGATAATTTTTGCAAGATTATCCAACAGCAGATAATCTTCACCCTCGATTTGGGCAATCTCGCCGAGTCGGTATTTTTCGCTGTTAATTACTGAAGATTGGGGCAGGAAAATCTTGATTTGCTGAGCTTCAGGAATATTATTTCCGCCGGAAAATGCAGTTGCGGAATATAATAAAATTAGTAGCATCAAAAATCCGTAACGATGCTGAGAACGTTTCATCGACTAACCTTGTTGTTTTAACAACCGAGTGGACTAAGGAACTGCAAGTATTTTTGCGTTTCTTGGCATCCATTGCGGTTGATTAATTTTTATCAAACTTTTACTTTGCGTTTTTATGTTCTTGGGGTTAATTCACTACCGAATCAGATTGTTGGTATTTTGCAGCATTTCATCAGCAGACTGGATGGCTTTGGAGTTCACCTCATAAGCCCGCTGCGCAGTAATCATATTTACCATTTCTTCAACTAATGACACATTTGAACGCTCTAAGAACCCCTGTGTGATAGATCCCATGTTACTTGAACCAGGTGCATCCACGACAGCATTTCCAGAAGCTGGAGTAGAGAGATAAAGGTTTTTTCCGATTGGTGTCAGACCAGCAGGATTCTGGAAGCGTGCTAACTGAATGCTGCCGAGTGCTTCAGGTAAATTTTCATCTCGCAAAAATACAGATACAGTTCCATCTATTCCGACTTGTACTTTTCTGGTATCAATCGGAATATTTATTTCAGGATCCATCAGCATTCCGTCATTTGTCACCAGGCGACCCATTCCGTCCACATTGAAGTGACCATCGCGTGAATAAGCGATTATTCCATTTGGTTGGAGAATTTGGAAAAACCCTATCCCGTCAATACTCATATCCAAATCATTGCCGGTATTTTCCAGATTGCCCTGAGTGTGCACCTTATCAATGCTGACGTACTTCACACCATGCCCCACATGAATTCCGACCGGAACCTGGGTGGAAACTGATGATGGAACACCGGCGCTGCGCTCATTGTAATAAAGTAAATCCTGAAACTGGACCTTGCTCTTTTTAAAACCTGTGGTGTTAACGTTTGCCAAGTTGTTGGCAGTTGTATCGATGTTTCTCTGCTGGGCTTTCATTCCGGTAGCAGCCGTATAAAGTGCACGCATCATAAAGCGGTAAACTCCTGAATCAGATTATCATAAATTGTGGTTTAAATATTCGTAACATAAAATTACGCTTGAACCATGCTGATGGCTTTCTCATCTAATTTATCAATTCTCGAAAGTGCACGGTGTACCGACTCATAGGCACGTGTCGCCGTGATCATGCGAGTCATTTCGAGCATGCTGTTCACATTTGAATCTTCAAGCATTCCTTGCTGTATCCGGATTTCATCAGAAGTGATCGGCACATCATTGATGTTAATCGGTGCAAAAAATCCCTGTCCGAGCTTCTGCAATTTATCTTGATTACGGAAACGTACCAAATGGAAGCTGTCCAAAATTATTCCATCTACACTAAGTTGTCCACTTTCGTTGACATGAACAGAACCTTCTTTAATGGTGATTGCGCCATTATTACCTAAAACCGGAAAACCGTCATTTGTGACAACGCGGCCTGTAGAATCAAGTTGAAAATTACCGGCTCGTGTAAAACGCTCTCCTTGAGGAGTTGCAATAGTAAAAAATCCTTCGTTGGCCAGTGCAAAATCCAGATCATTACCCGTGGAACGCATCCGTCCAGGCTCGAAATTCTTCCCCACCTCATCTACAACCACGGCAGATTTGTCCATGCCTACATAGTCATCAAGATATTCGTGCGACAAAAAGCGCTCTTCCAGGGATTCCGGAGCAATCCGTTGTACAGTGGAAAGAACCTCCCTAAATGATGGCTGATCTTCTTTGAAACCGACTGTGTTGACGTTTGCCAAGTTGTTGGAAACAGTTTCCATTTTATGCTCAATTACGCCTGCCGCCTGGACAAGGCTGGTCATGCCACTCATAGATGAACCAGAAAAATTACAGTTTTTGATTTTATTTATATAGGCTTTGAGCAAAGCAAGCAATATACCAGAACTCATGCGATATTAGCTTTAAAATCGCTGGCAAATTATTTTCTCTTTGCATGTTCATGGTGTATTGGAATTCTTTATTTGACTAAATTATATGCAGTTGCTTAAATAATATGCTAATTTTCTTGTAAAAATAATTAAATACATGTAATATCAGCAGGATGATTTTTGGCTTGGTATTTGCCACCAGTGGTGGTTTAGGTTTATTACCCCGTGTTTTTGTGGTTGCTAAATAATTAATATATTGAAAGAGGAATAAGTTATGACTACTCCAAAAGAGGTTATTGAATTTGCAAAACAAAATGAAGTGGAAATGGTGGATTTGAAATTTATCGATTTTCTAGGAACATGGCAGCACTTTGCAGTTCCAGTTTCAGACTTATCAGAAGAGATGCTGGAGGAAGGTCGTATGTTCGACGGTTCCAGCATTCGTTGCTGGCAGTCAATAGACAACAGCGATATGAAAGTTATGCCGGATATTGAAACGGTAAAAATGGATCCGTTCTATGAAGTTCAGACATTATCTATTATTTGTGATATTCAAGATCCTGTTACCGGTGAAGATTACAGCCGTGATCCACGAAGTGTGACAAAAAAAGCAGAAAATTATCTAATTTCCACTGGAATTGGCGACACAATTTATATTGGTCCTGAGGCAGAATTTTTCATGTTTGATGACGTGCGTTATGCACAAGGTCCTGAGGGGGGGTTCTATTCAATTGATTCTACGGAATGCCCATGGAACTCCGGTGCCGAAGAAGCGGGTGGAAACAAGGCATACAAAATTGGTCACAAGTCAGGATATTTCCCCACAGCCCCGTTTGACCAGGACCGCGACATTCGTGCAGAGATGGTTTTAGCCATGCAGGAATTAGGAATTACCATTGAAGCACAACACCATGAAGTAGCGCCTGCTCAGCATGAAATTGATATTAAGTTTGATACTATGCTGAGGACTGCCGACATGATGCAGCTTTACAAATACGTAGTGCGTAATGTTGCAAGAGAATATGGCAAAACAGCGACTTTCATGCCTAAACCGATGTTTTCAGATAATGGTAGTGGAATGCATACGCACCAGTCGATTTGGAAGGACGGTCAGCCCTTGTTTGCTGGAGATCAATACGGAGGGTTGAGCGAAATGGCCCTGCATTATATTGGTGGAATTCTCAAGCATGCCCCAGCTTTAGCTGCGTTCACTAATCCATTAACTAACTCTTACAAACGCCTCGTGCCCGGTTATGAAGCACCGATTAATTTGGCATATTCAAATCGCAACCGCTCCGCAACCGTCAGAATCCCAGTAGTAGATTCACCAAAAGGTCGTCGGATTGAATACCGTTGTCCAGACTCTGGAGCCAATGTCTATTTTGCCTTTCCGGCAATGATGATGGCAGGATTGGATGGAATCCAAAATAAAATTGATCCAGGGGAACCGATGGATGTTAATATTTATGATCTTCCTCCGGAAAAACTGAATCAAATAGGTAAGATGCCTAGTTCACTTTACGAATCTCTAGAAGCCCTGAAGAGCGACCACGAATTTTTGCTCAAAGGGGAAGTTTTTACGAAGGATGTTATCGACTACTGGCTGGATTGGAAGATGGAAGAAGAAGTCAAAGCCATCGACTCCCGACCCCACCCACATGAGTTTGAGTTGTATTTCAACTGTTAATCTGACTTTTACGTGGGAGCATTTTGTTCCCACGCCCTACTGTTTTCGTTTATCCCTACCTTAGATCTTTTCCAAAAAAACCAGCTCTGAGTCTAATAACTTTATTATCAGTAGCTAATGCTAGGTAATATAAATTTGCTGTAAATGTAGCAGGATATCCTCAAGATTTTACAGGCATAAAGCTTCTTAGCA
Organism: SAR324 cluster bacterium; assembly: GCA_022448485.1. Lineage (GTDB taxonomy): Bacteria > SAR324 > SAR324 > SAR324 > NAC60-12 > Arctic96AD-7. Next base: position 43,683 of record JAKUUI010000005.1, on the reverse strand, counting down.
AGTGGATAAAAGTACAAACTTAGACTGCCATCAACAAGCATCAAAGAGTTGTTTTTTATTTCTGACGAGTATTATTTTATGCTAAACTGTGCTCGCACCTGAAACAAAAAAAAGAAATAAAAGTGAACCTCAACGACTGGATTAAAAACCTATTTCCCTTGTTTGAGCAGAGAAACTGGAAAGCAATTTTGCAGGGCTCTTCTTCGCCTTTCTCCTCCAATTCTTCGGAACGACTGGCGTCTCTGTTAGAGGAGAGTATTGAAATTTGTGGAATTGCAGATCACCTTCCTCATTTCCTTCCTATTATACTCTCTTCTGGAACACCAGAAACCGCGCTGACCCAGTTTATTGATTTTTCCGTAGCTTTCCAGAACAAGTTCAGCAGTAATTTTAACTGGAGTCGTCCGAACATAGAAGCATTCCTGTACATTTTTGGACGCAGTAATTTTCTCGCAAATCGTTTAAAAAGGAATCCGCAACTTGCTGTAGAGTTGCTGGAGTCTCCTTTCCTGTTACGAAAAAAGGATTTAGAAGTTATGGAAAAAGAACTCCGGAAACGGCTGGATCAGCTGACTGGATTTTCACTTCCGGAATTCAAGAATATTTTACGGCGCTACAAATACGAAGAATATTTGCGGATAACTGTCCGTGATTTGGCACATCTATGTCCATTTAAAGAAACTCTGGAAGAACTCTCTTCTATTGCTATTTGCTGTTTACGAGCAGCCCTTTCAGGAATCACGAATCACGAGTTGGGAATCACGGATTTCCTCACCAATGGTAATATTCCGGACACGACTAGAGAAACAAGTTGCAAATCATTTTCCTCGCAAAGTGAAAGCCACCAACAGCTTTATCCATTTATGATATTGGCAATGGGGAAATTAGGCGGCAACGAACTTAACTATTCATCCGATGTTGATTTGATGTTTATTCATGATAATGAGCCACTTAGCGGAGATCCTGACCATGATTATAAACTGCGGATGAAGGCTGCAAGGATATTGATCGACGTGATGGCAGATGTAACCGTGGAAGGTTTTTTGGCACGAATGGATATGCGATTGCGTCCTGGAGGTGAACGTGCGCCACTTGTTCAGTCTCTGGATGAAATGGAATTATATTATACCGCAAGTGGAGAAATGTGGGAGCGCCAAGCCCTCATAAAAGCTGTCCCGGTTGCTGGAACAACGCAGTCTGGAAAAGATTTTATAAGCATGATTACCCCTTTTGTTTATCGAAGATTGCTGGACGAAGGAGTACTGCGTGATGTAGAAAAAGTGAAGGAGCGTATCGAAGAGGAACATCTACGGGAAAGCTATTTGAATGTAAAATTAGGCAAAGGAGGAATCCGCGAAATTGAATTTTTTGTGCAAACTTTTCAACTGTTATATGGTGGTGAAAAACCGGAACTACGTATCCCAGGAACGCTACAAGTTTTGGAAAAATTGCGTCAAGCAGAGCTAATTCCGAGACGTGATGCGGACATACTGGAAGAATCATATTTGTTTTTGCGGCGAGTGGAACATCACCTTCAGCTGCGTGAGGAACAGCAAACACACACTTTGCCCTCTGAGGTTGAACTACAACAGGAGGTTGCCAGAAATTTAGGGTACAGCGAATTTGATATTGAAAAAGCACGTCAACTATTTTTGAGTGATTTGAAAGATGTGATGGGTCGGGTGCGTGCGATTTTCAGCGGTTTGTTTAGTCGTAAACATCTTGAAATTGAAGCGGCTATCCGTAGCAGCGCACGTGTGCAAAGTTTCACTGAAGATGAAAAGCGGTTTATTGAATCATTCTCACAGCAACTTGCTCCGCTTATGAATGAGAGTACAAAAAATCGTTTTCAGCGCCTCTTCGAATCAGTTGGGGTGCAAATTGGCTATTATCGAAAACTGTTTAAGCATCCGTCTGCACTTTCACGTTTGACGAGAATTGCAGAAACCAGTGAGATGCTGTGGAATTATTTACTCAATCACTTGGACCTGCTGGAACAACTGGATAATTCAACACTTGAAATTTCAGCAATAACTTGGACAGAACAGCTTGAAGAACAGTTGCAGAGCTGTGCAGAAAATGAAGAAGCTAAAATTGATCAGTTACGGCAATTCAAGCACACCATCACATTTCTACTCGGAAGCGCTGAAATGGAAGGTGTGCTTTCATACGAACGAACCAGATTAGGATTGACCTTGCTAGCTGAGGTTATTGTACAGGCGGCTTTTCGATTGTCTCAAAAATGGTTAATTCAACGATATGGGGAAGTCCGGGACGCAAATGGTGGAACAGGGCAATTTGCAATTATTGGTTTGGGTAAACTGGGGGGGGGCGAATTGACCTATCTCTCTGATCTTGATTTGATATTTATTCATTCCGGTGAGGGAACTACAAGCGGTCCCCGTGAAATCGGTGCACAGGAATATTGGATCAAATTAATTCAGCGTCTTATTTCCAGTCTTTCCACTATGACTCGTACCGGTTATGCCTATAGGCTCGATGCACGCCTTCGACCATCAGGAAACGCCGGTGTGTTGGTCACCCCTTTGGATAAATATCTCAAGTACCATGAAAAATCGTTACCATGGGAACATCAAGCCTTGATAAAAGGCCGGGTAATTGGAGGTAGTGGTGAAGTAGGATGGCTGCAGGAAGTAGAAGATGGAATACGTAGTGCGGTTTATGAATGGACTCCGCCGATAGATATGAATGCGCAAATTCATCATTTTCGGCAACGCAAAGAGCGAGAGTTGTCAGGAGAAAAAGATAATTGCCGCAACATCAAAGAAGGTCGGGGGGGATTACTGGATATTGAATACCTGACACAAGCAATGCAGCTGAAACATGGAAGCGATTTCACTCAACTACAAAATCCAAAAACCATGGTAGCTCTACGAGAACTTGGTAAACTAGCTTTACTCGAAAAAGAAGAAGCTGAAAGCTTACAATACAATTACAAAATGTTGAGACTAATTGAAAATGGACTACGACTGATCTATGATGAATCTACAGATTTGCTTGATTTTGAAAAGATTCAGGAATACACGATTATCCAACTGCTGAATCATCATGGCTATGAAGCTACAAATTTGCGTCAAACTGTGGAAACAGCGACTAATAATGTTAGAGAGATTTATCTAAAATATTTTTGAAATTTGTGCGTGCATCAGTCATTGAAAAAAATGTGAGCATGAAAGATATAATTAAATGTTCGACTATTTTGCTGTCACTCCCATGATATTAGCTAACCTGAATGATTAATTATATAATCAATCAAATAAAAATCTTTCTCACAATAATTCTACCAAATGTATAAGTGATGCAATCGTAAAAAGCCAAAATGCCACATTTGTTTGTCATTTCCACGAAAGAGTGAGTTTGTTATTTTAGTTACTTATAAGTTCCTGGATTCTGATTTTCACAGAAATGACAACTTTTTTCGAGCTTGTCATAATTATTTAAAGAAATCGATTTTAAATAATTTTCAACAATTATGAATATATATATTTAATTAAATAGTACAAAACGATGATCACAACAGTATTATAGATATTATATATATTTAATCAAAATACAATTTTAATGAATAATATTTTCTAAATGTTGTTACAGTTGAGAATAGAAAATTTAGCAACGATCCGTGAACTGGATGTAGAATTTACAGCAGGATTTTCCATCCTCACAGGTGAAACCGGAGCAGGAAAATCGATTATGATCGATGCGATTTTGCTTGTACTTGGCCATCGTGGTGATCCAGGCATCATCCGTACGGGTGAGGAGCATGCCTTAGTAGAAGGGATATTTTCTATACCAGCAAATTCAGATCAGGGTGAGCAATTCAACATCCGTAGGGAACTGGAGTATTCCGGGATAACTCTGGATGACGAATTAATTGTGCGTTGTCTTGTTTCTCGTAAAGGTAGACAAAAACGGCATATAAATGGTGTATCAGTTACTGCAGATTTTCTAAAAAAAATAGGCCGGCAATTGATTAATATTCATGGACAGCACGACAATCAATCTTTGCTGCAGGTCTCATCACACCTGGATTTTCTTGATGTTTATGGCCAATTGACTACATTGCGACGTCAAGTATCAGAAACTTACCAGGCTTTGCAGGCAGCAAAAAAAGAACAGCAGGCTCTGCAGAAGCAATATGCAGAACGTGCAGTTCGTTTAGTTGAGCTTAGGGAAATTATTGCAGACTTGTCTGAACTAAATTTACAGCCTGCAGAAGAAAGTGAACTTCGAAAAGAAGAGAATAGACTGATTCATGTAGAAAAACTCTCAATGCTTCTGGGACAGATTAGGCATCAACTACAGGAAGAGGATGGAGCGGTTTTAGAGCAGCTGGAATTGACAAGAAAACTTTTGAGTGATGCAGAACAAATTGATGATGAATGTGCAAATATCCGCTCCGGAGTCGAAACAGCGCTTATTCAGGTCGAAGACAGTTACCAGGAATTGGTGCACTACAGTGACAAAGTGGAAGACGATCCGGCTCGTCTGGCATGGATCAACGAGCGGCTTAGTCAAATACAACATTTTGTACGTAAATTTCGACTTGAAAATGCAGAAGAACTGTTGGCTCTTTATGAAAAATCTCAGCAAGAATTAGATTCACTGGAACACTTTAATGAAAATGAGCAGGAGATTTACGATAGGGTTGAGCAACTAAGGATACAATTACAAGAGAGAGCGGAACTGCTCTCAGAAAAGCGTCATGAAGAGGCCAAAAAAATGGATCGTGCAATTGTTGATGAGTTGCATCAACTGGGGATGGAAAAGGCGCGTTTTAACACTAGCATTGTTTCAGCATCATTTTCAGAAAACAACAATGCTAGTACAAGCTCAGGAATTGATCAGGTTGAGTTTTTGCTGACGGTTAATCCTGGACAGGAAATGCTCAGTCTTGTCAAAGTGGCATCCGGAGGGGAACTGTCCAGGATAATGCTGGCACTTAAAACTGTTCTTACCACACTTGATTCAGTTGAAATATTGATTTTTGATGAAGTTGATACAGGAATCAGCGGAAGGATTGCAGAAATTGTGGGCCAAAAATTACACTCACTTGGTGAGAGACAGCAGACTTTGTGTGTGACACATCTCCCGCAAATTGCAGCTTTTGCAGAGAATCATTACTTGGTCAGCAAGCATTTGACTGATAATGAGACGTATACAAAAATCAATCCACTCAAAACAGAGAAAGAAAGAGTCCAAGCCCTTGCTGATTTAATTGGGGGACAGGAAATTACAGAGCAAACCCTGGAGCTGGCGCACGAAATGTTGCATAATTTTCAAGCAAAAAAAATGCTTACGGATAAATTATAAAGCCTGTAATAAGGCTCACAAATGGAAAAATCATCGACAATAGAGGCAAATTTCAGAAAATGCTATGAAAACAATAGTATGTACTTCAGTTGTCGCAGTTGGTGCTAATTTTTCCTGTTAGTTCTAATTTATATAAAGGTTTGCTGATACCTGCTTTTCTATAAGTTAATTCAACAAAAAACTTGCACACGCTTTTTCCCTACCATAGTTTGGAGAACGCACTAAATATCGGATAAAAATGCTAGAAGGTTCACACAGGAACAATAAATGAGTAAAGAAAAAAACAAAGAAAATAAGGAAATGGAGGACTTGGCGAGCAAGCTGCTCAAGTCCCGTACAGTTGTTATCTCCCAGCAAGTCGATGCAGAATTGACCGCAAAAGTGTTGAGTCAATTGGTATTACTAGAACAGGAGGGTCATGAAGAGCCTGTCACGGTTTTTATAAATTCTCCTGGAGGAGAAATATTTTCTGGCTTTGCCATTTTTGATATGCTTAATTTTATTGCATGTCCAGTGACAACTATTGTGACAGGGTTTGCTGCAAGCATGGGTTCAATCTTGAGTATGGCTGCTGACAAGGGACGGCGCTTTGCCATGCCTCAGGCAAAGATAATGATTCACCAACCCTTGTTAATGGGGTATCAGGGGCGGGCTTCTGAATGTGAAATTCAAGCACGTGAAATTTTGAAAACGCGTGATCATCTGGTCAAGTTATATTCTGAGCAAACGGGAAAAAGCAGAGAAGAAATAAAAAAAGCGCTTGATCGTGATAATTGGTTTACTGCCGAAGAAGCACTTGAATACGGGTTGCTTGACAAGGTGGTGCATTCACGGTCAGAATTAAAATAATAGAATTGTAGCAATTCGTGTAAGGTTGCTACAAAGGTTTCAGATAATAATAATTGACAAACTAGTGTCGCATTTAGACTTAATAAAAATTAATAAAATATTTGTAGCCTCTGTCGCTGATTTTACTATTTAATTTTCCATTTTTACGAAACCATTTTTGTATATTACAGTTCAGCATATGCTGAATGCATGGGATATTTATGGCAAAAAATTTAATTATTGTTGAATCACCAGCAAAAGCCCGCACAATTAGTAAATTCTTGGGCAAAGAATACAGCGTTAAGGCCTCAATGGGGCATGTTCGGGATCTTCCTTCGAGTATGCTCGGCTTTGATCCTGAAAATGGATTTGCTCCACAGTATGTAATTTCCAAGGATAAGAAAAAAACAGTTGCAGAGCTGAAAAAACAAATTGATAAAAAAACCGAGGTCTACCTTGCAACGGATGAAGACCGTGAAGGTGAGGCTATTTCATGGCATCTGCTGAATGCGCTCGGCTTGGAAAAAAGTCCAGTGAAAAGGATTGTGTTTCACGAAATCACAAAGTCAGCAATTCTCAGTGCTCTGGAAAATCCGAGGGAAGTAGATAAACAATTGGTTAATGCTCAGCAGGCACGTAGAATTTTAGACCGGGCAGTAGGGTATGAACTGTCTCCATTACTCTGGAAAAAAATCAAACCGGGGCTTTCTGCCGGGAGAGTGCAGAGTGTTTCCGTTTATATTCTGGTTGAGCGTGAAAAAGAAATCAGAAAATTTAAACCAGAAGAATATTGGAAAATCCGTGCGGAATTTTCAGAATTTTCCGCTGAACTTAAGAAGCTTGATGGCAAGCCTGCAAAAGTGGTCAATGAAACTGAAGCCAAGGCGATTGAATCCAGCGTGAAGCAGGGAGATTTTGTTGTGCACGAAATTGATGAGCGTATGACTAACCGGAATCCCGGTGCGCCATTCACAACTTCAACAATTCAGCAGGAAGCTTCAGTCAAATTGGGATTTTCGGTCAAAAGAACAATGGTTGTTGCACAGCAACTTTATGAAGGAAATTTTGATAACCCTGATTACAACGGTGGCCTGATTACCTATATGCGTACAGATTCAGTTGTACTTGCAAAACAGGCTCTCACGCAGGCACAGGAGGTTATTGACTCGGAATACGGTTCAAAATTTGGTTTGAAAGAACCACGATTTTTCAGAAACCGCTCAACGAATGCGCAGGAAGCTCACGAAGCAATTCGCCCGGTGGACTTTTCACTCAAACCAAGTACTGTCAAAGGCAGTTTGAGTTCCGACCAGTATCGCCTTTACAGTCTGGTATGGAAGCGCGCTCTTGCTTCTCAAATGTCTGTGGCTGAAATTGCACGCACCACTATAAAAATTGAGGCCGGTGCAAATAAAGAATGTTTGTTTGAGGCACAAGGACAACGAGTTGTTTTTCCAGGGTTTTTGCAGGCCTACACGGAAGGTACGGATGATCCGGAAGAATCGATGAGTGAAAAAGACGTAATCCTGCCCAAAGTAGAAAAAGATCAAGTACTAACTGTAAAAGATCAGAAATATACTCTTGTTCACGAAGATGGTACGGAAGAAGAAATAGAAGGTCCAGTAAAACGTGAACAATTCTTTACTAAGCCTCCACCCCGCTACACTGAAGCATCTTTAGTGAAAAAAATGGAGTCTGAAGGCATCGGTCGGCCCTCGACTTTTGCACCAACTATTTCAACTATCCAAGATCGCGGCTATGTTGAGGTAACCCCTGAAAAGCGACTTAAACCAACGTCTATTGGGGAAGTTGTCACAGATTTTCTCAGGGATCATTTTTCTGAAATAGTAAATTTGGGATTTACTGCAAAAATTGAAAGGAACTTTGACCGGATTGCGAATGGTGAGGAAAACTGGGTGGAAATGATAGGAAATTTCTATGAGCCTTTTCACCAAAGGGTAGGAGAAAAAGACGAATTTGTAACTCGTGCAGAAGTGCTTAAACGACGAGAATTGGGAACTGACTCGGAAAGTGGTAAACCTGTGAGTGTGAGTATTGGTAAATTTGGCCCAATGGTTCAAATCGGAACTTATGAAGATGAGGAAAAACCACGTTTTGCTTCTTTACCAAGTAATCTCAATCTTAACGAAGTAACTTACGAAGAAGCCATGAAATGTTTTGCATTGCCACGTACTTTGGGTAATTACGAAAGTGGTGAAGAGATTATTGTCAACAACGGACGTTATGGAGCTTATGTCAGAATGGGCAAAGATTTTTTCTCCTTGCCAGAAGGAGAAGACCCGTTGAATACAAGTTTAGAGGCAGCACATGAAATTATTCGTGAGGGCTTGGAGAAAAAAGCAAAAAATACAATTCATGATTTTGGTGAGATTCGGGTAATTAACGGTCGCTTCGGTCCTTACATTAAATCAGGAAAGAAAAACTATAAAATCCCAAAAGGTGTTGAGCCCGAAAAATTGGATGAATTAGCCTGTCAAAAAATAATCGCTGAAGCACCGCATTCAAAAGGCAATAAAGGCGGAAAAAGGAGATTCATAAAAAAGGGAACTGCTGCATGAGTGATGCTAATCTTTTTGTAGAAACTAAGCCGGTTGGTCCCTTGCAGTGTAATTGTACCTTTTTAGCTGACCCAGTTAGTCGGAAAGCAATTGTCGTGGATCCTGGAGGAGACGCTGAAATACTACTTGATCGTTTGGTTGAATTGGATCTTCAAGTGGATCGTATTATTCACACCCATGCGCATTTGGATCATTTTCTTGCTTCTGGAAAAATGAAAGAGGCAACTGGTGCAAAATTGGCTTTGCACCGTGAAGATTTGTTTCTCTGGGATATGTTGGAGGATCAATGCCGAATGTTTGGTATTCCTTTTGAGAAGCCTCCACCGCCGGATCAATGGTTGGAACATGAAGAGGAAATTGACATGAATAAGGCTCAGGGGAAGGCTCTGCATACTCCCGGACACACTCCAGGTTCAATGTGTTTTTTGTTTGAAAGCCAAAAACTGCTGATTGCCGGAGACACATTGTTCCACGGATCTATCGGGAGAACTGATTTGTGGGGCGGTGATTTTCGGAAAATTGAGCAATCCATCCGGGAAAAACTTTACACTCTGGATGAAGAAACCTCTGTGATCACCGGTCACGGAGATTCGACTAGTATTGGTCATGAAATGCGATCTAATTCTTTTGTCCGTGCTTGAAACGGCGCTCCAGTTCAAGTAACTGCGCCTTACGCCCTAACCCTCCTGCATAACCTGTCAGCTCACCGTTTTTGCCAATTACCCGGTGACATGGAATAATGATGGGAATAGGATTACGTGCGTTTGCCTGGCCGATTGCCCGGACGGCTTTCGGGTTTTTGATCTCCTGGGCATGCTGTAGGTAACTCCAGGTTTCTCCATAGGGTACCCGAAGCAGTGCATTCCATGCAGAACACTGAAAAGCTGTGCCTTGGGGTTTTAACTTCAGGTCGAATTTTTGTCGAATGCCGGTAAAATATTCATCCAATTGTTGGCAGACGGTCAGGAGGAAAGCGGAGTAGGATTCCTTAAATGTTTCGGAAATGTTTTCAGCCTGTGGAAGATCCTCAACAAAATCTGCTTGTGATAAGTGTTCTTGAATTTCAATCAACCTGATTTGTCCCAAAGGAGACGGGTAAAAACAGTAAAATTGAGAAGAGAAGACAGCCATACTACAAAAAGAGAGGAAGATAACGTTCTACATGTTGAACTTTTCAATCAGGAAATCGTCGTATTCATCGGCAATGACTGCAATACTGGCAATAATCCATTGAAGTTCTTCAGGATCCAACCCTTGAACGGGACGGATATAGCTTAAAATCAGCTGCTTGTTACGTATACCAAAACTCACTCCTTTGAGTTTCAGTGTACCGTTGAGTTTCAGTAAATATTCATTAATATCAGCTTTTTGAGTTGGATACTGAAAAAGATTTGATGCAACAATCAGTTCGGCATTGTCCTCCAGGTTTGTGAGGAAAATCTGGACCTTAACAGAGCCACTGATAATCCACCATTCCTGACTGCTGACGAACTCTTTTTCCGCTTCTCCGCAGTTATGCAGAAAATCGGTGATCATTGCGCTATACTGGTTCAAGTCTCCTCCAAACTGCAGAGATTGAATGGATGACAAACTATACAAAACGCTTGCTTAACATCCGATTCATTATTTTTCATCACCAGTTTTTTCTGGGAGATAATTAAGTAATTGTGCCGCAAGGCCAGCGAAGATGTATGTCATTACAGAACCCGGAACAGCGGCTATGAAAACGATCCAGGGAAAGAGAAAGAGATAAAAAACTTGTTCAGAAATCATAATAGTTCCAAGAAAGAAGCGAATTGAAGCGGTTTTTTAACCACCCACAATTCTTGGTTTGCAAATTCGACAATACAGCTATATCATGATTCACGGATCGTTGCAAGGTTTAGTCAACAAATTCTATATTTTTTGTGCTAGCATTTTCATGTTTGATCTTGAAAAAGTTTTTCCCTTATTAAAAAGATGGGGGAATTGACCTTTATTTGAAGTGACGACTTTCAGCTTTACGGCTGGTTGTTGATGGTTATCTGCCATAGTCTAATGCATTCAGTGTATAATTTCGCGTTAATGCATGATCCATTTTCCTTACGGTTTCGAAATTGCCGACCGTAAGCAGTTGATTGAGATCACCTCACCGATCAGTTAAGTCTGTGATTTTTACGCAACGTACAATCTTATTTCAAAACAGATTTAATTTTAATCCCTAATTTCTTTTTGAGTTGTAATTCATGGCAGAAACACAAACTACACAATTTTCTCCCGTTCAGGAAGCATTTATTCCAAACATAAAAATAATCGGTGTCGGGGGAGCTGGAGGGAATGTGGTCACGCAAATAGCAGAAGAAGATCTTGACAAAGTAGAGACGATTATTTGCAATACGGATGTCAAGGCCTTAAAGCGTAACAAATCACATAAAAAGATAGAGCTTGGCAAAAAACTAACACGCGGAATGGGAGCTGGAGCACGCCCTGAAGTAGGCGAAGGTGCTGCCGAGGAGAGTCTTACAGAATTAAGTGAAGCTGTTGAAGGTGCTAATATGATTTTCATTGCTGCCGGAATGGGCGGTGGAACAGGAACCGGTGCAGCTCCAACTATCGCTCGTCTGGCAAAAGAGAAGCAAATTCTGACTGTTGGTATTGTTACCATTCCCTTTTCCTTTGAAGGCACAAAAAGAAGGGATTCAGGGCTTGCTGGAGTTGAACGCCTCCGGGAATTTACTGATACTTTACTGGTTATTCCCAACGACAAACTTCTCGATGCCAGCACACAGAATACAAGCTTCCTTGAAGCTTTTCACATGGTTGATATGGTGCTGATCAACGCTATCAGAGGCATCACTCTCCTGCTTAGCGGAGTCGGTGACATCAATGTCGATTTTGCAGATGTGCAGACCATAATGAAGGGAATGGGGAAAGCAGTCATTGGTCGTGGTGTGGCGAAAGGGAAGGACAGAGCATTGAATGCAGTAGAGGATGCTTTGCATGGTTCTCTCATGGAAGATACAGACATTCGTGGAGCAAAAGGCATTTTGGTACATGTCAGTGGACCAAAAGACACCAGCGCTTATGAAATTCAGGAAGCCATGTCACTCATTGAAGATATGGCTGACGAAGACGTTGAGTTGATCTGGGGGGCCACCTTCTCTGAAGCAGCAGGTGATGAAGTTGCCATGACTGTAATTGCCACCGGATTGTCCTGATTAAGTCCTTTTCGCCTTTTTCCTTATTCCTCTTTCCTGAACATTGAAAATGAGCGGAGGCCAGATAAATCTTTATCAGACTAACAATGGGCCTTGTCCATATCGGGAAGATTATTCTTGGCACAATGTTTCCTTCCAGACCAGTAAGCTCCCAGCAGACGGTTACGCTTCTCTGCTTAATCAAGGCTTTCGCCGGAGTGGACTTTCCATTTATCGCCCTGTATGCTCAGGCTGTCAGTCGTGCATTCCGATTCGGATCGATGTGCAAAATTTTTCTCAAAACAAAGGGCAACGTCGGACTTGGAGAAAAAACAAAGAAGTGCGTGTTGAGCATCATCCAGTAGAATTTAATCAGGAAGATTTTGCTCTTTATCAGCAATACCAGAAAGATTGGCACGATGCGGAGTCCCCAGTTGAGGAAATTGAGTATTTTGATTTTTTGATCGAAACTCCAGTTCCGACCGAAATCCTGCGTTACTATTTAGGAAATAAGCTGATTGGATTGGGCTGGTTGGATCGTTTGCCGGAATTAATCAGTTCTGTTTATTTTGTTTTTGATCCGGAGTTTGTATCAAGGAGGCTGGGAGTTTTTTCACTTTTGTATGAAATAGAGTATGCACGTTTTCTCAATATTCGCTGGTTATATTTAGGATATTGGATTGAAAATTCTCATAAAATGAATTACAAAGCAGAGTATCAGCCTGCTCAAATTTTGCAGGATTCTCGCTGGATTCCTTTTGGGAATTACCAACAATAAAACTCACCGGTTCATTCACCAGAACATGTCTGATTCAACGAACGAATTTACTCACCTTTCCGGAAGTGATTTGCCAAGGATGGTCGATATTTCCGAAAAAACTGTTACTGAGCGTAAAGCAGTTGCGGTGGCTCGTGTGCACTTAGGTGCAGAACTTGCGGAACTGCTTAGAGTTTCTGGAAGCACAAAAAAAGGTCCGGTTTTGCAAACAGCTGTAATTGGAGGAATTCAAGCTGCAAAGCGTACCTCAGAATTGATTCCAATGTGTCACCCTTTACCTCTTTCTGGAGTGGATGTTGATATTGAGTTGGAGGAAGAATATGCTTTAATTCAAGTCACAGCCAAAACTACTGGTCGTACCGGTGTTGAGATGGAAGCCCTCACAGCAGCCTCAGTTGCTGCCTTAACCTTCTACGATATGTGCAAATCGGTTACCAAATGTATGGTAATTGAGTCTGTTTATTTGCTGGAAAAAACCGGAGGAAAATCTGGAGATTACCGGAAAAAGGATTAGAAATATTTAAACGGATAATATGCACATTCCTGTACTAGCTGAAAGAAACAGCATGTCCCAGGTTTTCAGAGATTAAATTAGCTAAACACTGGTAAAATTCTTCTTGTTCAGCATTCGCAAACCAGATATTTTTTTCTTGCTGAAATTGGAAGTGCCAAGCTCGCGAATTTCCAGCCAGCCAGATTTCCTTAATTGCCCGTTGGGTATTGATGACAATTTTTTCCCCGCTCGCTTCAAAGCTGACCAATAGCTTGTCCGGGCTTGGGTCATAGTCAATTTCGTCTTCAAACTCATCAAGTTTTTCCTCGACTCTCTTGAATAATTCAGAAGCTCGTGCAAAATATTCTTTATTTTCCATTGATTATTTATTGGAGGATGGCTGATCTTATTTTAGAAACAGCTTGTTGATGTAAAGTTTGAGTTGGATCCAAGCGTAAGCCCTGCTTTCGTGCCTCAGAAATCAACCGCTTTATTCCCGAACGTAGCGGGACAGCCCCTTCTGCCGGCAAATCAGTGTAATGCCGAGACTTTGACTTGCGCATATCTGCAATAAAAACCTGCAAATTATCCTGATGCTCAAAAGAGGGAAGGTATTCGTCCAAATAACATTCCATCCGCCTCTTACCTTCCTGTAACGGACAACAACTCCTGATAAAGAGGAACTTCTCATTCCCAGTCAAGCCCTGTTTCCCTGAAATCTCGATTGAAAGCAATTCGGTGGCCTTGATTCTCTGTATCGGCCAATGTACCGTCCACGTCATAAATCAGTGTCTCTAACTTTGGTTTCAATTTCGATTACACTTTTGTGTTATTCAGGAAAAAATTTAAATATTGAAGTATCGTAATACGGATGCTTTGATAGTCAATACAAAAACGCCTTCTTTCAAATTGCGTTTTTTTACAAATATTCTCAAAATGAAATGCATTATAGCTGATGATCAAAAATAACCGACAAGAGAAATTCATATGCGAAAAATTCTGACACTATTCTTAACAATTTGTTTTTTGGGAGGATTTTCTGATTTAGTTTGTGGTGGAGGATTGGATAATTCTGATCCTCGTTATCCTCAACGCCAATACCGTCGCTTTTTGCTTCCAAACCAAATGAAAGTAATTCTGATTTCAGATCCGACCATGCAGCGAAGTGCGTCTTCCTTGACGGTTGCAGTCGGCTCGATGAGTGACCCAAAGGAACGATTTGGGTTGGCTCACTTTCTGGAACACATGCTATTTCTGGGAACTGAGAAATATCCTGATGAGGGTAGCTATCAGAAATTTGTTTCGACGCATGATGGATTCAGTAATGCCTATACTGCCGATGACCGTACCAATTATCACTTCGAAGTTGATCCGGATTATTTTGAAGAAGGTCTGGACCGTTTCTCACAATTCTTTTTGGCTCCTCTGTTCAATCAGGAACTCGTGGAACGCGAACTGAAAGCTGTGAATTCAGAACACTCCAAAAACATTCCAAATGATTTCCGCAGAATTAGGCAAGTGAAACGCAAAGCTTATGAAGCAGGACATCCAGCCAGACATTTTGCCACCGGTACATTGGAAACTCTGGAGAATGTAACCAGAGGGGAATTGCTGACTTTTTATAAAAAGCATTATTCAAGTAATCGGATGATGCTGGCTGTAGCAGGACCACAGGATTTGGACACTTTGCAGGCTTGGGTCGTTCCACGTTTCGATTCAGTGAAAAACCGCAGCCTGTCGGAAATTCGGGTTTCGACAAAATTTATGAAACGTGATCCGCGATTTCGCTTAATGCGTGTTAAAACTGTCAAGGACACACGCTCGCTGACATTGATGTTTCCTTTATCACGTACTCTTCATTATTACAAAAGCCAGCCCTTAGGAATGTTGGGATTTTTACTGGGGCACGAAGGCAAAGGCAGTTTGCTTTCGTTACTGAAACAGGAAAATCTGGCTACCGGCTTATCTGCAGGAGGTGGAGATTCAAACAAATCTTTTTCTAGTTTTGATGTAAATATTCAGCTAACTCCCAAGGGGCTCCAGAACTATTCAATAGTCATCCAGCGTGTTTTTCAATATTTGCGTTTACTGCGGAAAACAGGGCTTCCCCGTACTGTTTTTGAAGAAGTAAAACGGATGTCCGAGGTAGACTACAGGTTTGCGGAAAAGCCTGAAGGCACAACCCTAGTCAATGTTTTTTCCACGCTGATGATGTACTACCCTTTGCGCACTGTTGAAATTGATCCGTACCTGATTACTGAGTTCAAACCACGCATTTTTGACAGCATGCTCTACAGTTTGATTCCTGAAAATATGCTGGCTATTTTGGCTGCACGGGAAGTCAAAACAACTGAAAAGGAAGAGTATTATGGTGTTGAGTATTCACTGACTTACAGTAATCCGAAGTGGGTCATTAAATGGCGCAACTCAAAAACTCATTCTGCATTGAATCTTCCGGAAGCAAATCCGTTTTTGCCGGAAGGCCTGGAAGTGTTAGCTTTTCAAGGCACCGTAAAACTTACTCATCAATCGATTGTGGGACTGCAGCAAGAAGGGCTTAGTGCAGGAGTGCTGAAACGTTTTGAACGCTCTCAGGGAAAATTATGGAAGTCGTGGGACGAGTTGCTGACCTCAGCAGATATTCCACCAAAAGCAGTTTATGCAGGAGCTTTACGGGAATTATTGCGTAAACACGCATTGGGGAACCCGATAATTATACAGGATAATGAGTTTGGTAAAATTTGGTTTCAGCAGGATTTTCGTTTTGAAACTCCGAAAGCGCATTTGATGTTACGGATTAATTCTCCGCATGTTTATTCTTCTCCGCGCAATGCCGTCTTGTCACAACTTTATACGGATGCTATCCGTGAGGGACTCAATGAATTTGGATATCCCGTCCGTTTGGCAGGCATGGAATATGGAATCAATGTGGACAAAAAGGGAATAAATCTCACTTTCAGCGGCTACTCAGATCGGATACAGGAATTGGTAAAAACAGTTGCGAGCCGTTTGAAAACGATCACGATTGATAAAAAAACTTTCAACAACCTCAAGGAAGTTCGTCTGCGCCGCTATCAGAATTTTTATTTTCAACAGCCTTATCATCAGGCCTTCTATTTTAGGAGTTTGCTGCTGGAAGGGAAGAAATTTTCGATTATGGACTATGAAAAAGAAATAAAAAAAATACGGCTCGATCAAGTAAAGAAATTTGCAAAAAAACTATTTGACCAACTTTATATTGAGGGATTTGTTTATGGTAATCTCCGTGTGAAACCGGTGCGTGATGCAGTTAAAGTATTGCGTGAGAAACTGGGGGAAAAAACTTTGCCTGAAGGAAAACGGTTTTTGGCAAGTGTTCGCCAGGTTTCTCAAGGCAAATCCCATACCTTCACTCGTAAAATGCAGGTCGAAAATTCCGCATTAGTGACGGACGTTCAAATTGGGCAACACAGCCCGAAATTGCAAGTTGCCTTGATGGTGATCGACAATATAATGCAACCGCAGTTTTATAACGAATTGCGTACCAGTCAGCAGCTGGGCTACATTGTCAATTCTGGCATGACCATACTCGAAAAAACATTGGGTTTGATTTTTATCATTCAGTCTGGAGAGTACAATGTGGAAATTTTGGAGAAAAGGATGGAGGCCTTTCTTGAAAAGTTCTACAAATCCTTAGATAACCTTACTGATGAAGAACTTGACAAAATCAAAAAATCCGTACTTCACAGTAAATTGCAAAAGAGTACTTCCGTAACAGGTGAAGCTGGACGACTCTTTACGCTTGCTTTTGAACGAAATGCTAAGTTTGATGAAAACAGTAAAGAGATTACAGCTTTGGAAAGACTTACACTGGCAGACATTCAAAATGTTGTACGAAGCTATTTGTTACCATCCAAACAACGCAAGCTGATTTTAAGAATGTCCGGAAGAGACCATGATGCTGGAATGTCTGCGGGAGTTAAAATTTTGTCAATTGCAAAATTTAAACAACAATACGCCTGTCCGGATAACTGCTTGCCTTGAATTAACCAACTGGAAAGGGGATAGGGTTTAAAGTTTTTCTGTAAACAAGATCTGAATTATAAGAGCTGATTTGACTTACATTTAAAATACAGAACTTTTTGTGTGGAGAAGGAATAGAAAAAAGTTTTTTTAGAATTGTGGTATGAACTTTGCGAGTAATTGTGGTACAGGAGGCCTTTAAATGCTGAATAATTGAGAAACTGAGAAATGGGTGCTGAAAATAGAGTTAGCCTTAAAGTAGATACGAAGAAGCGCATTGGCGTCTCTGACGTAATTACCATGCTGAAAGGATTACGCAGCGAAGCGGTAATTAAGATCGTACGAACTTCCGACTCAAAGGATAATGCTGAAACTTTGAACCTCAGAAAAGCTGAGAAAGAAGTTGACAGTGGAAGGTACCAGTATGAGAGTTCAATCCAGGATGCAATTAATATTTCGTCCACAGTTACAGGGAATACTGAGTTGCCGCAAATTCGAGAATTGAACGAAATCGCTGCTCTCCTGAGGAGTATGGATTCCAAGCAAAACCAGTTAGGCAATTAGATAATTTTCAGTGATTGCAGTCTTTTCCTGTAAGAACTCACAGCAGATTCCGGAATATCCAGCCCTGCACCTTTTGCAATTCCACAAAGTTTTTTTGATGAAGCACTTGGCAGTTCTCTAAGCAGTTCAAATAAATAACTGAGAGATTCAGCATTGAGATGGCTATGTGCAGGTTCTCTGAGCTCTTCAGTTGCGTCACGACTAATGTTGTAAGCTCGAGCAATTTCCCGCAAGTCTTGTTCTTCCAGCAACTCCCTTATTTCTTTTTGCTCTGCAAGACTGATTTGTTCAAGCCTTCTTGGAACATTTACCCCACACTGCTTACACCAACGGCGTAATGTGCTTCCCGTTACACCAGCTTCCGCCGCAATATCTTCCAAAGATTCACCGGATTCTATTCTTCCAACCAGTACCTCACGTTCTGCTTCAGAAAACCGTCTAATCTTTGCCGTTTTTGTCTTTAGATCTAAAGACGCTGTTTTTTCGGCAATGGCTTTCACAAACGGTATTTTTACCCCAAACATTTCGGCTACTTCAACAATATTTTTACCCCGATCCAACTCGATGGCAATCTCAATGTTCTGCAATTCTTTTTTGACTTGGTCAGAGTTTGTGGACATGCTAACAACTTATGAAAATTTGATAGTCAAATATTATTGTCAAATTATTCCAAATTAAAAGGCTACTTTTTTTCGTCATGGTCAAGACATTCTTGACAAGATGCTCTCCATTTGCGATGCTGAGATACGGTATTGATGGAGATTTGCAGGTCTTTTTTGGTTTACCTGGTAGGATAGTGTCCTTTTAATCAGAAATGAATTTATATGTCAAAGGACTATTCTGATTCATAGAGTGAGGGCAATGGAAGAGAATCTTAATTCAATTGCAGAATATCGCTTAATTCCAGAATTTATTAACAATTTCAGTGGGGATAGAAAAGCTTGGCGGGCTCGAGCAATTGTAAATATTTTGATTGCAGATAAGCAAGTTTCCATAGGGGGGAAAAAGATATTTCAAAGATGCGATAATGATTTTTGAAAACGACGAGGTTCGAAGTGAACTTATATCAGCTTTGAGGAATCGTGAGGCCTTGGAACTGGGGCGATTAACTTATGACCGTGAGTATGCAGAACATTTTTTCTTTTTTCTGGGGATAGTGATTGCTGCCGACGGAAGGATAAAAAAACTTCCAAAGTTAAAATGCAGACTTCAATATGCGGCAAGCTCGGTTTCTCGTCTGGGACTGCAAAAGCAGTGTTACGTCGGGTAACAGACATGATTGAACTCAACAATGAACGGAATCAGATGATTGTGAGCATGGGAGATATAGCCCCAGTATTTGTTTAAGAAAAAGAGGTTTGTGAAACATCTTAAATCATTAATTCTCCTTGAACTTTGAATGTCTTTGCTAATTTGTATTCCTGACACAATGAAGCCCGAATCTTTACGCTTTGCGCTGGTGTCACTTGACTCAGAGTTGCAAATCGAAATTGGTCCAGAGAATGTGCAAATACCCTCTGCAGTGGAGTTTGCTGTAGTTTGGAATCACCCGGAAGGGATTTTGCTGAATTACCCAAATTTAAAAGCAATTTCATCTTACGGGCATGGAGCGGATGGTTTGTTATCAGACAAGAAGCTTCCGGAAAGTGTACCTCTAGTACGTCTGGCAGATGAAACAATGGCTGAGTGGATGAGTGAGTATTTGCTGGCTGTGGTGTTGCTCGAGAGGCGCCAGTTGCTGGCATATGCGAAAAACCCAGGCTTCAGCGAATGGGGAACAACTGCGCGTCATCCCGGAAATAACATTAGTATCCTTGGTTTGGGGTTCTTGGGACGTGCGGCCGCTAAAGTGTTTCTACAGCTGAGCTTCAAGGTTGCCGGGTGGAGCCGCACACTCAAACAAGTTGATGGAGTTTCCTGTTTTTCCGGAAAAGATGGATTGACAGACATGTTAAAAGAAACTGATTATCTCATCAACTTACTACCGCACACTTCTGAAACTCATAATTTGTTAAATACTGACACATTAAAAGAACTCAAACGCGGAGCGTATTTGATTAATGCTGGACGGGGACAAACTCTTGTGGACGAAGATCTGATTCCATTATTGGATGACGGTCAATTATCTGGAGCTTGTCTTGATGTTTTCAGGACAGAACCTTTACCTTCAAAGCATCCTTTCCGGAAACATAATAAAATTCTTATTACGCCTCACAATTCAAGTGCTACGCCCGCAGATTCGGTTGCACCACAAATTCTTGAAAATTACAGACGGGCCACTTCCGGCTGTCAACTGTTGAACTTAGTTGATTTAGAACATGGCTATTGATCCATGAATTCCCGCATATCAATTATTTCTCGAAAAATTATTTTCTTACTCTTCCTGTTTTGTTGCGGATGGCTGGTTTCCTGTGGACTCCGGACAGCCCCTCATAACCTTCCAGAAGCAAAACCAAGATCAACATTCACTGACTTGAAAGTCCAGCAACTTGGTGAACGTCTCCGTTTATCCTGGATAATCAATGAAACTGAAAGGGCTTATGCATTTAGTAAGTGGTACGAAGATCCGTATGACAATGAATCCGAAAGGAGTGAAATTTTTGGTCAGGCAAACACACATTATCAAATGCTGAAAGCACGCCTTCCCAAAACAGGAGTTGATCTATTAAGCAAGTGGTATGAAGACAATTATGACAATAAAATAGAAAGGAGTGAAGCATTGAGTAAGTGGTACAATGATCAATATGACAATGGAACTGAAAAGACTGATGCTTTCAGTAAGTTGGATACAAAACAGAATCTGCAAGACTATTTTCTGATTCAGGAACGTCTAATACCACTTTATTGCCGGGATTGTGAAACTGAAGTAACACCTCCTTTGCGGGTATTATTTTCAAGTAACTCATTTATCCGGGAAGGGAAACATTTGTATTATTATTTAGATCTTCCAAAAAATGACTTAAATTTACGCGAATATGAGGTAAGTCACTTTGGGCCAGAGGATGAGATCCTGTCGCCTGTGCAAACTGTGAAATTTAGACAAAGCAATCTATTTCCAAAAGTGCCTGTCCCCAGCTTGCAATTAGTTCAAATTGAGGATGAAAATCAAATCATGCGATTTGCTTTTGGCAAAGTTGTATTGAAAAAAACAACTGTCATTGATGATGATTCAGAAAAATTACTGGAACAGAAAACAGAAAAATCTGAGAATTCAGAGATTGTTCCAGCGGTTAAACAGCAGCAAACAAAATCAAGAACATTCGTTTTGAGACTGTCTTGGCCTCTACTTTTCGATGAAGGTTTGAAACGTCTTCAAGGGAAGGGAGACTATTTTGAGGAACTGGAATTTTATCAGGTTCATCTTTACCGTACACGTAGTGGAGAAGATTGGCCGGAAACTCCAATTAACCGCAATTCTACCCAAAATAACCACTTCCTGGACAGACTTAAAGTAGATATCCCCCTCGCCAACTACCCGCATTTGGCAGATATGCACCCAGCTATTTCATCAGCCAAACTCTCGTTTTATATTGATTTGCGTGGTCAAAACGGAGATACTTGGTTGTACAAATTGCGGCTGGTTGATCGTTTCGGAAATGAAAGTGAAGCATCTGAGACTGTCAACTTTCAGTCGCCAATATTTGACCCTCTTTCTGATTGACCTGTGAGACTGATTAATTCCTTATTATTAATTCTGTTTAGCTTTTTTCTTTTTTCCGGATGTTCTGAAAACGGAAAGAATATTCAGCAATTTTTGCTCACTCAAGATAATGTGCTGGGTTACATTGATGAACAGAAGAAGATTGTTGATAGCGATGAGGAAAATCCAGTAGCACATTTCAATTTGGCCAGATCTTATTACTTTATAAAAAAATACGATTCCGCAGAACAGCATGCAAGACGAGCCACGCGTTATGATCCGTTAAATGCTGGCTATTATGAACTTCTGGGAAGCTTGGCTTTCGCACTTGAACGTTATGGTGATGCCATTACAGAGTTGGCGACAGCAGTTAGAATTTCTCCAGAACGAGTTTCAGCTTATCTGAAATTAGCCGCAACTTATGAGAAAATTGACGATGATGGGCGAGCTATTTCATCCTTGGAGCAAGCACTGCAAGTAGATCGGCATTATGTTGAAGCACTCTACCATTTGGCTCGAATTTATTTACGCCAAAGGGAATTCGAAGGATCGTTGCGGACACTTGAAACTTTGCTGAAACTGGAGCCACATAATAAAGAAGCGTTGTTAATGAGGGTTCAGACATATTCTCTTCAGGGCAGTTATTATTATGCCCAAACACTGGCAAAAGAAATGACAAATCAGTTTCCGGATTATTTACCGATCAGACGCGAGTTACTCCGGATTCAATTCGCTCAGCAGCAATGGCCTGAAGCACAAGCCTTGCTGATTCAATTAAGAACAAAAAATTTACTTTCTCCTGAAGATCAACTGATTGAGGCATATTTGCTTTTGCATCAGGAACAGGAGGAAGAAGCCCGTCTGCACTTTAAAGCAATTCTTGAGAAGCAGCCAAAAAACGTGGATGCAATCATGGGTTTGGCTGTACAATTGTTGCGCAGGGGATTTTTAGACGATTCTCTTATCTGGTTAACACGCGGCCTGGAGATCAATCCAAGCCTGGCCAGAGCACATTATTTACGCTCCTCGATTTTGTTTCGACAAGGTGATTATCTGCAAGGAGACATGGCCATCGGTCGAGCACTGGAATTGGACTCAGCCAACCCTTCATATCAGCTTCTTTTTTTGCGTCGACAACTGATGAAAGGAGAATTGGCTGTTGTGGAAAAGCAATTGAGGCGGATTCAGGAAAAGCATCCATTGAATACAGAGGCTTTGCAGCTGCAGGCAGATTTGCACAAAAGCCGAGGTAATTCTGCGGAAGCGGAAAAATTGCTGAGGCAGGCAATTTTAGTTCACGATTCGCCCTCGATACATTTTTCATTGGCAAGAGTACTTTATCAGCAGGGCAAGTACCGTTCAGTTCTGGAAGTGACAACGCCTCTTATGGAAGTACTTTCAGGAAACTGGGAAGTTATTTATTTGCACGCCTTGACTTTGAGTCGTGTAGGAAATTTTGAAGAGGCGTTACGTATAAGTTTGCCCTACCTGGAGCGTAAGGAAAGTCAGGGCTATGCACATCGTTTAGTTGGAGATTTGTTGCGATATAAAGGGGAAGAGAAGGAAGCCCAAAAAATACTCCGTAATGGGCTGGAGCAGTTTCCCGGTCATCTCTTTTTGGTAGATGGATTTAGTGCATCGTTAGTTATGACTGAAGATTGGGCTGAAGTGCAGGAGTTGTTGGAAACAACTTTAGAGCAAAGCCAGCGTCTGGAAGGTAATCCTCCAATGCAACTATTGTTTCTGGATCGATTGGCAGTTGCTCATCAGCGTTTGAATAAAACTGAAAATAAGATCCAAATTTTACGAAAATTTCATCAAAAAAACGATCCACTGACTGCCGCACAATTGCACTCGCTGGAAGAGCAGCTCCTGTTTCCAATTTCGTTGCCGTCTCTTGACAAAGCATTGTCTCCTTTGATTCTTCAGTAAAATGTAAACAATATTGATGAAAAAAAATAAATTAATTATATGGGTTTAAACAAGAATAAGAAGAGCAAATTCAAATCAGCATTCCATGCTGCAGAAGTAATGTCACACGATCTGTCTCTTCTGCGTGGAAAGAAACATTCTGCTTTTTTTGATGAATCAGAAGTGAAGGGGTTGCTGCCTGTAGAAGAAATTGAGAAGGAAGTTCAGAAATTAAAGAAAGTTGACGTGGATTCCTATATTCAACGGGTGGTGAGTCCCTCTGAATCAAAAAACCGGCCAAGTGCTCCTGAAGTAATCCAGCAATTAGGAGGAAAAATGATAGCTGATGAAACTGAAGGACCACTTTATACTGCAGAAATTGAATTGTCAATTTCGGGACAAATGCGCAGGCTGGGTTTTATTGCTCAAAATCACAAAATGCAAAATGGAGTTTGGTCTCCAATTCACCATCGCAAGGCCGCAGAAAAGGTACGTTTCTTTGCTTCTCACAGTACCCCGCTGGTGACTTTCATGGACACTCCAGGAGCTGCCGCAGACACAGAAGCAAACTTGGACAATCAATCACATAGCATTTCCTTTTTAATTAGCGAGATGGCGAATTTGCAATTACCAGTTATTGGAATCGTTTTTGGCGGTGGTTACAGTGGAGGAGCAATTCCACTGGCAACGGCCAATATCCTGCTTTCAGTTCGAGAAGGTGTCTTCAACACTATTCATCCAAAAGGTTTAAGCAACATTGCACGTAAATATGATCTTTCATGGCAGGAGTCAGCAAAACACATTGGGGTTTCTGCTTATGAGCTACAGTCTCAAGGGTATTTTGACGGCATCATCGATTATAGCTATGATCAGCCGCATCAGGTGAAAAATATAAAAGATGCGATTATCAGTGCAGTTGAAACTACTGAGAAAAATTCATGTAAATTTTTAAACGAAAATGATTTTTTCTTCAACCACTATCGTGACAGTATCAACCACTATCTCAATCCCTCAAAGCTTTTAATTGAAAGCAACCGGGTAACAGATCGTTCTCCAACTGGTACTCTGAATATTTTTGGTGATGTTTTTCGTTTTATGCGTTACCTGACATTACGTCAGCGCATTGTCAGTCGTTCTATCGACAGTTATGCCCGCTTGAGTTCTCGCAGGACTCCAGTAGGGGAATTACAGGAACGGTTGAAGAATGAACGTCTGGAAAAATTTGAACACTGGTACAAAACGCCTCTTGAGGTTCGCTTTCATGAAAAACTGAACAAACGTTATGAGCAATTTGTCAGTTCTCGTGAAGACAGTGTGAAAGAACGCGGCCGTTTTGTGGCCTTTTTCATCGGTGATCCGTTGGAAAATTATAAAAAAGCGATAGACGATTTAACTCTGGAGATACTACTTCATCTTTACAATTATTGGAAGAATAGTTCTTCAGGAAACATGATTGAGCTTTATGAACAACTAGGTAAATCCACACTGCATGACCATCCACCCAGAAATCCTAATTTACTGGATCTACTAAGAACCACAGAAATAAATCAGAGTTTTCAGGAAAATTTTCAGAATATTCTCCTTTTTGACCTGCTCTACGATCAAGTAATTGAGGTACTCCCGACTATTGCAAACGAACTGAAAGGTACAAATCAAATTTCCCAAAAATCGGTGGAACAGTTGTTCGAGCAAACTGTTGAAGGAGCAATGCAAGAATTTGAAAAAAACTCTTTGCAGCTAGATAGCAATTCAGTACGATCACACTTTTTCAAGTGGCTGGCCAGTTTTATTGACCGCAAAGATTGTGATGAAGTTTTGGGAACCATTAGTGAGTGGAAGAGGGTTGTTTTTCCCCGTATGAGTCCACCGCTGTTTGGGGTAGTGCGCTACTATTTTTCCGGATTGCTGCCTTCACTCTATGCAGCCCAGCAGGGCAAAGGGAAATTTCAAGGAAAAATAACTCCACGTAACATTGGCATTAAAGATTTTTGGAATCGTCTTGATCAATCTTACAAGGATTTGCTGATTAATAATTTGTTGCGGGAATACAAAAGTACTGTCATTACCTCCAGTAAAGTTATTGGACATTATTTCAAAGACTTTAAGGAACTACATGCTGATAGGATTACTTCTAATCCAGTGAAATTTCCAGGATTTAGAGATGCGATTGAGCTGGCACTTGAGAACGGTGTTACTCCATGCGGTGTTGTGACTGGGCTGGCAACATTCACACATGAAGAAAATGGAGAGTCTGTCAGAGGGAAAAAATCAAAAATTAAAAAACAAAAAACAACTTACCGTGTAGGATTGGTGGTCAGTAACGCAGAGTTTCAAGCTGGTTCTTTTGATATGGCAAGCTGTGAAAAAGTTTGCCGCCTGCTTGATGACTGCGCGCGTCTGAAATTACCGATGATCTTTTTTATCTCTTCTGCAGGCATGCAGACAAAAGAAGGCGGGGGTTCATTATTTTCAATGTCCATCATAAATGAACGAATTACACGTTTTGTAAAAGATTTGGATCTTCCGGTGTTGTGTTTTGGTTTTCGAGATTGTACCGGAGGTGCACAAGCTAGTTTTGTGACTCATTTGCTTGCTCGTACTTATTATTTTTCTGGATCACAAATCCCCTTTGCTGGTCAGCTGGTTGTGGAAAGTCACTTACCGGCGCATTCCACTTTATCCAATTATCTCTCAACCAATCCTGGAACAATGGATGGTCTTGTAAAAAATCCATTTGACGCAGATATTGATGAAAAACTACAGGAAATTGATCCAAAAATTCCCATTGCAAAACATACTGTAGAGGAGATCATTTCACGAGTATTGTCCGGTGAATACCAATTGTCTGTGGGCGACGAAGAACACATATATTCCACACAGGAAAATTTGCACACTGGCGAGATAAAGCGAGTGCTGATTCACGCACGTGGTTGCACGGCAGTTCGCTTGGTACGCAGTGCGCAAGATGGAGGTTTGGAAGTGGTTTTGGTAGCTTCCGATCCGGACATGGAAAGCTATCCGGCAACGTTGCTTCGAGAGAAAGATCGTCTGGTTTGCATTGGGGGGAATACTCCGCAGGAAAGTTATCTGAATGGAATGAGCGTGATCAGGATTGCAGAGCAAGAGGACGTGGATGCTATTCATCCAGGGATTGGTTTTTTGTCCGAATCTCCGCATTACGCTCGTATTTGCCGGGAACATGGTTTCAACTTTATTGGTCCACGTGTTGCGAATATGGACAGAATGGGCAACAAATCGAATGCAATTGCAACAGCCAGAAAATTAAGAATCCCAGTTGTTCCTGGTAGTGAGGGTGCTTTAATGGAACCGTCGCATGCAATGGAAGTTGCTTCAGAAATTGGTTTCCCTGTACTGATTAAAGCAGCCCATGGTGGTGGAGGAAAAGGAATTGAGGTGGTCAGTGAAGTGAAGCGATTTCAGTCCACTTTCTCTCGAATGTCACAAGAAGCATTGAGTGCATTTGGTAATGGAGATTTGTACTTGGAAAAATATATTGGCTCGATGCGCCACCTTGAAGCCCAAATCGTGAGGGACATGCATGGAAATTCAAAATTTTTAGGCATTCGTGATTGCTCTGTTCAGCGCAACTACCAAAAACTGATTGAGGAAACTGCTTCTGGAATTCCAAAAAAAATCAGGGAACAGGTCTGTAGTTTTGCAGGTAAATTGATTGACGAAATTGATTACATTGGTGCAGGAACAGTCGAATTTATTTATGATCTTGAAGAAAATAAAGTGTATTTTATGGAAATGAATACACGGCTTCAAGTTGAACATCCGGTTTCTGAAATGGTTTCCGGAGTGGATTTGGTACGCCAACAGTTTGAAGTGACTCAAGGAAACAGCATTGGAGAGTTGGATTATAAACTTAACGGTCATGCTATTGAGTTAAGAATAATTGCTGAGAAAGTTGAGTTGGACGATGAGGGAGAGTTACGATTTGTTCCTGATCCGGGACATGTGACTGAAGTGTTTTTCCCCGAAAAAGCAAATGTGCGCGTTATTCAATCTGTTGTTTCTGGTTCTGTAGTCTCACCTTTTTACGATAGCCTTATTGCGCAAATTATCTGTTGGGGAAAATCACGTAAGGGAGCCATCAATAGTTTACTTGATTACTTAAAACAAGTGAAAATTCATGGTGTTTCTACTAATCTGGCTTTGAATCGTGCTATTTTGCGAGATGCTTCTTTTCAAAAGGGAGGTTTCAGCACTTTATATCTTACAGACTTTTTTGCACAGGCTGACACGAAGAAACTTTTGAGAGAAGCAAAGAAAGACTCAGGAACTACAAAAAATTCTTTAGACCAGAAAGCAATTATGCTGGAGGGTTCGGAAGAGTTGAAAGTCCTTTCTCCTCAGATGGGAGGGTTTTATCGCGCAACCTCTCAGGATGATGAGCCATTTGTCAGTGAAGGACAAATCATTGATGTTAATCAAACTCTGTGCCTGCTTGAATCGATGAAAGTTTTCACCGAGTTAGCATTGGCAGATTACAAAAGTTCGGATGGAGATTCATTATACACGGATAAAGTAAAATACAAAGTTACTCGAGTAATTGCCGAGGACCATAACACTGTCAACCAAGGTGATTTGCTGTTTGTGATGCTGCCTGTGGATGCTTGATCATGTGTCAGTTGTCATGAACCAACCAATAAAAACAGGTGCAAACCCAAAAACTGCCCCGCCTGTCAGTTTAGAACAAATTCTTAAAGTAGTTTCCTCTGACATTAAGCGCCTGGAGTCACAGATTTTTCGTGATGTACAGACCGATATTCCGTTACTCAACAATGTTGCTGAACATATTCTAAATTCCGGTGGAAAACGCTTGCGTCCTGCACTGGTACTTTTAGGTGCTAAGATGTTTGGAGGGGTGGATGAACGAGTTATGAAGGCAGCTCAAGTTATTGAATATTTACATACAGCAACTCTCTTGCACGATGATGTGGTTGATGGAGCGGAAACTCGAAGAGCCAAGCAAGCAGCTTGCAGGTTATGGGGGAATGAGGTCAGCGTCCTTTCCGGAGACTATCTTCTGGCTATGGCATTTTACCGTCTTACCAAATTGCGTAATCCGGAAGTTTTGGAACTGATGTCAGATACAACGACAAGAATGGCACGAGGTGAATTATTACAGCTGACACGCTCATTCAAATCGGTAAACGAAGAAGAATATCTTGAAATCATCATCAACAAAACTGCCTGTCTTTTTGCAACTGCAATCAAAACGGGGGCTTTACTGGCCGGTGCTTCAGGAAAATCTGTGAATCTGCTGTATGATTACGGAATGGCAATCGGAGTTTCTTTTCAGATTGTGGATGATGCTCTCGATTATTCGGATGAGGTAAAAACAGGAAAGCCGGTGGGCGGAGATTTACAGGAACGCAAAATCACCCTCCCCTTGAGTCACTTGCTGGAAAAAGTAAATGTTTCTGACAAGAAGCGGTTGCATTCTATTCTCTCCCAAACGGAAATTGAGAAACCGCAAATTGATGAGGTGATCGGTTTGATGCAATGCTATGGTTCCATCACCTACGCTATAAATCACGCCAAACAGTATGCTGCTGAAGCTCAGCGCAGTATAGAAAATTTCCCGGAAACAGATCTTAGACAATCTCTTGCAGATATTGCAGATTATATTGTTTCTCGTCAGGTTTGAATTACCTGATATACTTTCTATTTTTCTTTTGAAGATAAGGAAAGGCGACTGTAAAGTGTGCTCCAGCGAGCTGCACGGCGGGATGCCTCACCAAGTGAAATTAAGATATCTTCAATCTTGAGTGGTTTTTCAAAAAAGTCATAGGCCCCACCCTGCATGCATTGTATGACGTGCGGTAATGTGCTGTGCGATGTCATAACAAAAATCTGCATCAGGGAATTCATTTCTTTGATCTGTTGCAATAATTCCACACCGCTCATCTCACCCATCATAATATCCGTTATAACAACATGAAAGAAACTGCGTTGCAATGTGTTCAACGCTTCCTCTGCGTTTTTTGCAGTGCTTACATGATAACCTTCTTTTTCCAAAGATTGATGGAGTACCATGCGGATATTTTCGTCATCATCCACCACCAAAATACTTAATTCTGCATCAGTTGTTTTTTTCATTGAGTTAATTTTATTTACGTTGAAGATTCGTTTGCAGTCTTGTTGAGAGATCGTAAAAATTCAATACGATCCGGAGCGGCCATTGCGGCATTCCCGATAAGTGCTGCATCACAGGGGATTTTCAAAAGACTTTTAATATCTTCTGCCGAATTGACACAACTGGCACTGATCAAAAGTTTTCCTGCCTGTTTCTTCCAGGATCTTAAATCCGGGTTGCGCTCCCACCATGCTGAAATCACATCAATACTGCCTTGGTCATATGTAGCAGCAGGTTCTTCCGGAATTGCGGCAATTGCCCGATTATTTATCATCAGAATGTCCGGATTAACGGCAAGTACTCTTGGCAATTCATTTTCCAATGAACATTCCACTACCGCTTCCAAACCAAATTTTCTTGTTTCATCTATGATTTGAAGTAATTCTGTTTCTTGAAAATAATACGCCAAAATTAAAGCTGCGCTTGCGCCGCGGACACGTCCCTCCAGTAGCTGGTAGGAAGTTACAATGAAGTCTTTATGCAGCAGAGGCAAAGCAGTCACCTTATGGGCTTTTTCGAGAGTTTCGAGAGAACCTCCAAACCATTTTTCATCCGTTAATACTGAAATGGCTTTTGCACCTCCAGCCTCAAAATCGGACACTACATCTTCCGGAACAAGTCTATCGACATTATTACGTCCTGGAGCCCTCGATTTTACTTCAGAAATCAGTGATATTGGTTCACCCGGAGCTCTCAGCAGGCAAGAGCGGAAAGCCGAAGCCAAACCAAGCGTTTCAACTTGGTCACGCAAGTTTTTTTCAGAGATTTTAATTTGACGTTGTGCTACCTCTTTTAATTTAAGGTCGTGTAATCTGTCTAAAAATGTTCTCATTGATATTCAATCTTAGTCTTACCGGAATGCGAAAAAGCAGAACTTGTAAAAACATCAACAAAACGTTATACAATCGGCATGCCGTTGTCTTGTACCCTACTCAAAAGGCCGAGAGACAATCTTAATTATTCTTATAAATATTTATGACATTTTTTGTTTTATCAATGGTGCTTTTTTCTGCATTCATGCATGCAAGTTGGAATCTTTTTGTCAAGCAAAGCGGAGATCATCTGGTGACGATGGCAACCATTCATCTTGTCACTGGAGCGATTGGAATGATAGCAGTACCATTACTACCACTTCCCAACGTGGAAAGCTGGCCGTATCTTTTGGCATCAGTGGTGCTGCATTTAGGCTACCAGTTATTTTTAGTCAAAGCCTATGTACATGGTGACCTAGGCCAGGTTTATCCCATTGCAAGAGGCACTTCTCCACTATTACTGGGATTTGTTTCTGTGTTTTGGATTGGAGAAGAACTTACCTTCCAAATGATGTTAGCTATTGGATTGATTTCACTAGGTATTTTTAGCCTTATGTTTAGGAAAACATTGTCTATGAGGCATTCGCTCCGACCAATTTATTATGCACTGGCCACTGGAAGTTTCATTGCAGCTTATACACTTGCTGATGGATTAGGTGTTCGTTCCTCTGGAAATGCTGCTTCATATGTACTTTGGTTAATGGCATTAGAGTGTTGGCCATTGTTAGGAATAACAGTGTTTCTGCGCAAACGTGCAATTATTCGTTCAATACATCAAAACTGGAAATATGCTGTGCCGGGCGGAATTTTGTCAGTTTCTGCATATGGAATTGTCGTCTGGGCCATGCAGTACGCTCCGATCGCCCTGGTGTCAGCGCTCAGGGAAAGTAGCGTGGTAATTGCCGCTCTGATGAGTATCTGGGTTCTTAAAGAGGAAACTACAGCAAGGCATCTATTATCTACTTTAATGGTAGCGGCCGGTGTGATATTGGCTCATTATGAGGTTTTAATTTAATTAGAAAAAAATAATAAAAATTTCTTCTGGCCTGCATATTGCAGAATTTATAGATACTGGCCATTAAAATCTGTTTCATTAATGGTAGTGAAGATTATATATTTCAATTACTTAGGAGATAGTCATATGAGTATTACACGTGATCAAATTAATGCAGCAATGACTAGGTTTTTGGATCGTGGAGGTTCAATCCGCCGCTATGAAAGAGTTGTTGGCGAACCGATTTTGGGAAGTGATATCTGGCTGACTGAGGATACGTTGGAGCTGATTGAAACACGTGATTCGGATTTTCTGGGATAGTAGTTCTATTTGCAGAATATTTTTTTATTTGAACAGCTACCACACTCATCAAAATTTATAATATTTTTTGCACTATAAAAAGCATCTAGGACAAAAAATGAGTATTACAAGCGAACAAAGTAATGAAGCAATGGCTAGATTTCTGGTGAGTCGCTACGAGCGAATTGTCGGCGAACCAATCCTGGGAAAAGATATTTGGCTAACTGGAAATATGTTAGAGCGGATTGAAATGCTTGAATCAGAATTTCTAGGATAGCATATCTAATAACAGTGTTTTTGCTATAAAGTCCCGCCGTCTATCAAAATTTCATGAAGCCAATCCAATATGCAATCATAGGTGGAACTGGAGTTTATGACAGTGGTGTCACTTCATTTCAGGAAACTGTAAAAACGGAATACGGAGAGATTGAAGTTGATATTACAGAAATTGAAGGAAATTCTATTGTTTTCCTTGCTCGACATGGGAAGGAACATGGAACCCCGCCGCACCGCATAAATTACCGTGCAAATTTGAAAGCTCTGCAGGAACTTGGAGTTAAACAGATTTTTTCAACAGCAGCAGTTGGCTCTTTGAATCCGGATTATCAAACAGGCGCGTTGGTGCTGCTATCTGATTTTCTGGACATGACCAGACAACGTCCACAGACTTTTTTTGAGGGTGGCTCAGAAGGAGTAAGGCACGTCAATATGGATGATCCATATTGCAGCAATCTACGGAAACAACTGCTTGAAACAGCAAAGCTGCAAGATGTCCGGTTTAAGGGAGGAGCTGTTTATATTTGTACTGAAGGACCGCGTTTAGAAACTGAAGCTGAAATCAAGATGATGAAGCAATGGGGTGCAGACGTGGTCGGAATGACGAATGTTCCGGAAGTGGTTTTGGCGAAAGAACTTGGGTTGTGTTATGCGTCCGTAGGTTTTGTGGTTAATATGGCAACAGGAATGGAAAGTGGATCAATTCAGCTGGATAAAATCGATGAAATGGTCGCCCGGAATAAGGAAAAAGTAAGTCGGTTATTTATGGATGTCTTTAGTAATCCGCTGGACCAGCAGGGTTGTAAGTGCTCAGATTCAATTGTAAGTTTGTAGAAGACCTCTGCTAGTGGTTAGTTATTCTCGTTTTTCAGTTTGTTCAAGCATTTTCCAGCGAACAATCGGAATCTGCTGAAGGATTTCAATATCAGTGATGTTATAGATTGTTGTTGAAGTATTGGCTCTTGCATTCACGCTTATATTTTCATTTGAGATCATTTTTTCACCACCCCAAAAATCCCCTTCTTTCACCATAAGCTGTCTCTCCTGTTTTCCACTTTTCCGGCTTGTTAGTTCCACTTTCCCTTTTTTCACCAGCATTAGTCCGGTGCACTCTATTTTTTCACCTTTCTTGTATTTTTTGGCCGTTATGCTCTGAGCAATCCGGCTTTGAATGGGAGATGAAATTGATTCGCCGAATAACCAGGTTTGCTCTAAGAATTCAATTGTCTCCTGGGTTTTTTGAAGCTGTTTCATAAGCTGGTTGCGATTTACAAATTCTTTGAACAAAACAGCTGGAATTTTGAGAGTTTCAATATAACTCAATGCGCGATATGTTCCCTTGCTTTTTAATCCAAAAAGAACCGCGAGATCGCCAATTAGTGATCCACTGGATAACTGATAACTAGTTTTTTCTTTCGTAGAAAGCAACTCTGCTACGCCCGTAAGTACCAAACAGACATATTCGGGAATTTCCTGATCTCTGAGCAAAATAGTTCCAACACTGACAGACTCACGTTCACAATTCAACAGCAAGTGAATTTCACTATCTTCTACTTTTGGATAATATCCGCGCAAATAATCTCCTCCGAACTCCAAGGCATAATCCTCATGTCCTTCAATCAGCATATCCGTACTTCCAAAAGTGACACCGCAACCAATTATTTTTTCATCTTGTGTCAATTTGTGTGCGGTGTGAGCCAATATAATTTTTTCAGATTTATCAGCCTTAAAATCTTTAGCCTTACCGTGAATAATTCCGCCGCCAATATCGATTTTCTTTACCTGCACAGGGCTGAGATAATCTCCCCATACTTTTTTCATTAGCTTTTTGCTGATGCCAGGCATTTTCTTATCTTCTTCAACCATCTTTTTCAAAACATCATGAGATGCCACGTCTGCTAAATGGGCGTATGTTGAATAACCGTTTTCCCACAGAGTTCTGAAAAACAGAATATTTGTTTCAACAGGATGTGGAGAAAATACAGGCTGAACTTCCAGTCCGTTAATGTTGTTCCATTTATCAAACTCCAAATCGCAAACTTCAAAATAATCTTTAAAGGTATTTTCCTTGATTGATAAAAGTGAGCACAGTTTTTTAGATACAGATGCTCGAACCAGTGGTGTGGAGTAATACTTGATCCGGTGATTTGTTCTGATGAGAGAAGCCAGTCCAGCAAAATGATCGTCGTGTGCATGAGTATGAAAAATACCCTCCACCTCATTGGTATCGACACCTATTGCATTCAAGGTGTACGCAATGTTGGGACCAACATCGATTAAAAAAATTTTCCCTTGAAAACTCAGAACGCTGGCCATGCATGGCCGATTGATATCCCAGCCATCCCCCTCACCAGTATGTACGATGGAAAAATATTCTCTTTTGAAGTGGTGGTTTTCCAGTTTATAAGGAGTCTCATAGCTTTCGTTTTTTCCTAGGTTCAAGTCTACTTCTACACGTTCATCCTGATAAAGGAACTCATAGCAGTTAATGTTTTTCCTGACTACCCAGACTCCGTTTAGGATTTCGACAGGTTTTTGGTCGACGATTCTGGCTTCAAGCAGATCACTACTGGGATGAATTTCACCAAAGGCAAAGAAGAGTTTAATGCGCATCATTTCTTCTGCTTGCACTCGAGTAATCCCCGCCTCAAGGATTTCCTCCAGGCTTGTCAAACCATAGTTGCCCCGGTGAATGTAATTCATTTGGGCGCTAACCATGTTTTTGTGACCTATGAGGAGTGGTTTGGCTCCGGTATTGTTGGGGTGATTAGGCAAAAGCATGCCCTGACGGTAGAGCATCTGTAGTACTGGGAACTCTGCTAAATTAGCAATGTCTCCATTTTGTACACTCAAATCGGAAAGAAGAATGGCATTTGGCCCAGTTTCATTTGTTACTGTGCCATGTGTATGTTGAGTTTGATCAGATCCGGATTTTGAAAAATCGATTTCTTCTTCTATGTTGGAGATCTTACCGGCTTTCATCAAATGCTTGACACTGTCCGCGGGACATCCGCAGAGCACGAATAATTCAGCCTCTGGAACTTCCAGCCAGTAAATACCTGCTGCAATTTTAGATTTAGCTATCTTGGACATTCTAGTTTTCACAAACACCGGTCAATGATTACTGATTGTCTTGTAAAAAGTCAAAATACCAGACATGTTTGTCATTCCCGCAAAGCTTGTCCTTGGCCTGATATGACAGAAGGAATTTATTTTTTCAGTTACTCACATGTTTCTGGGTTCTCGCCTCTGCAGACATGAATACTTTTTACGAAAGTGACATTTCTGATTACTGTAAAATTATCCTCCACTTACGGGAGGAATCAAACAATATTCTGCACCCCCATTGAGTACAGTCTGTTTCCCAACGTACTCATCTTCATGTGCCAGTCGCGTTGCTTTTAATATTGGAGCAGCTTGAGGAAATCTTTGTGAAAGCTGCTCTATTACCTGCTCTGCTGTACTGCCTTCAGCAACCTCAAGCAACATCGGTTCCCCGGATATTGCTTCCTCGAGAGCGGCATAAAAAATCAAAGTAATTTGCACAAATCTATGAATAATTCAAAATTATGTCAAACAAAACTATGACCCATCGAAGACCATGTTGACAAATGATATAAAAACTGCTGCACTTCCTGCGTCTTTTGCCCGACCAGAAAGAGTATGTTGCTCTGTTGAAATTCAATTCACAACAGCTTCAATCCCAGTATTAACTAATTCAACAATTAATATCAGGAAAACGGCACTGATCAGCAAAATCTGGACGATCGGCGAAACAGGTAATATTAAAGCAGCAGGTATCAGAATGACTGCAACAGCTAATTCGATGCGGAAAGCCATTTCATGATGCACTGTGTCCCTCAATCCATGCAAACTATAAACAAAGATTTTCCACAAATTAAGTAAGGCTTTCGCCACATTAAACCTCAAGTTCTTAAGGTTGCCTGAAACTCGTGCTGCAGGCGTTTGACAATTTTGTTCCTGATTTTTCCTACCTCGTTATCGGTAAGTGTTCTGTCGGTTGCCTGAAAAGTGAGCGAATAAGCCAAGCTGCGCTTTCCCACATCCACCTGTTCACCATCATACACATCAAAGAGAGTTGCCTTGCGCAGTAAAGGTTTCCCGGTTTGAAGAATGACTGGAGTAACAGCCTCGACTGGGAAACTTGCATCCATCACAAAAGCCAAATCCTCAAAAATAGGAGTGAAGTTTGAAATAAATTCCATCTGGTGATTTTCAACTCCCAGCTTGATGATCAAATCCAAATCCAGTTCTGCAATGCATACAGGTTTTTCCGGCAACTCAAAAGTTTCACGGATTTTTGGATGTAATTCTCCTGCAAATCCCAATTCATTCCCATTCACCAAAATCTGAGCACAACGCCCAGGATGGCACGGCAATTTTCTGGATTTCCTGAATTCAAGACCTTTAAAGTGTAAGGCTGAGAAAAAATGTTCCAAAATACCTTTAAGGTCGAAAAAGTCATAGTATCCTTCAGTTTGTTCCATCCAGGATTGAGGGCTCCGGAGCCCGCTTACCAACAAAGACAGCCTCAGAGGTTCATCCGGAAGTTTCCTCCCCTTAAGAGGATGGAACACACTGCCAACCTCAAATGTGACCACTTTATCTAAAAAACGCAAATTTGAGCGGGCTGTATGTAAGGCGCCTGACAGAAGCGAACGGCGCAGATGGCTTCTCTCTTGGGAGAGTGGGTTTTTCAATGGAACAAATTTTTCTATATCAATATCATCTTCCAGACTCAATCGAGCCTCATCCATTGGATCTATCATGGAATATGTAATAATTTCGTCCATACCTGAATTAACAAGAATATCCCGGACGCGCTCAGTTCCTTCCAGTTTTCGGTTGCTGTGTTGTGGAGGAAGTTCGTCGTCGAGCAGAGTTGCTGGCAGATTTTCATAGCCAAAAACTCTGACAATTTCTTCAACCAGATCCGCAGGAATATTTACATCCTTCCTGTGGCTTGGGACGTTAATTTTTAAGATGTTTTTTCCAGAAACTTCAAATTCCAGTGAATTCAATATTTCAGTAATTTTTTTAATAGAAAGTTTTATTCCCAGCAGGCGCTCCACATAATGCGGATCAAGTTCAAGAGTGATAGTTTCTTTAGGTTGTGGATAGAGGTCTCCCGCAATCTTTTCAAGTGTGCCGGAACTATGTTTTTCCATCAATTGTGCAGCTCGCAATGCAGCCTGCAAAGTGCCTTCCGGATCAACCTGCTTGCCGAACCGCTCACTTGCCTCAGTCCGTAGTTTGAGGACTTGTGAGGTACGCCGGTTGTTAAGAAATTCAAAATTCGCGGATTCCAGCAAAACATTAGTTGTTGTATCAGAAACCTCTGAACCACCGCCGCCCATCACTCCGCCAATTGCGATCAGTCCTGCTTTGTCGGTGATCATCAGCATATCAGTGTCCAATTTTCTCTCAACGTCGTCGAGGGTCAGTAG
Organism: SAR324 cluster bacterium; assembly: GCA_022448485.1. Lineage (GTDB taxonomy): Bacteria > SAR324 > SAR324 > SAR324 > NAC60-12 > Arctic96AD-7. Next base: position 6,365 of record JAKUUI010000005.1, on the reverse strand, counting down.
TGTTTCACCTTTATTGGCACGGCGCACGATGATTTTTGGAGTTTCCCCATTTGCCCTCTCAATCAGCTTATCGTAATCAAAAGCGTGTAGCGGTTGACCCAGTTCCAGCATAACGTAGTTGGTGATGTCTACAATGTTGTTTATGGGACGCATTCCAATTCGTTGTAATCGTTGCTGCATCCAAAACGGCGAGGGACCGATTTTAACATTCCGGATTAACAAGGCAGTATAACGTGGACAAATATCTGGGTCTTTTATTTCCAATTCGACAAATGGCGGCTGCTCCAAGACTTCTATTTTTGAAACATCGGGCAGCACGCTTTTGTCTAATTTCTGTCCGGTCAGTGCTGAAATTTCGCGAGCTATTCCGAGCATCGAAAGAAGATGACTGAATCCGCCTTTTATATCGAAATGCAGTGTGTTGTCACCTATATAGTCTTGCAACAAAGTGCCAACTGGAGCATCCTCAGGAAGAATGAAAATACCCACATGCTCTTCACTGAGTCCTAATTCCAACTCGGAACAGAGCATTCCTTCAGAAGCAATACCGCGAATTTTGGCAGGTTTGAGTTTTTTCAGTGGTTGATCTTCGTGATGGGCATCAATCAGCATTGCACCTGAAAGGGCCAGAGCAACTTTTGGAACAGAATCCGGAAATGTCTTTTCCATTTCCCTGATGTTTGGCGCGCCTGTTACAATTGTAATTGGTTTGTCAGCACCAAATTCCACATCCACTAAGTTTAATGCATCAGCTTTTGGATGTTTACGAATCTCACTGATCTGTCCCACAACACAGTATTCCCCCCAGTTTTCACCAATTTTTTCAATTGTTTCAACTTCAAGTCCGGCTGTGGTCAAACGTTCAGCCAGTTCAGTTGGCGCCATGCTCAATTCAACAAAATCCTGCAACCAACTCAATGGCGTTTGTAATGCCATAAACTAATCCTGAAAAAATATGTAAAGGTGAATAGATGTGTGAAAAATGAAGAAAATTGATATTCGTATCAGGATATGATGATACGACAATTAACAACTCAACATTCTCAAGAGAAATGGAGGGAAAAGCAAGTCAGATCAACAAAAGATGTTTATTTGCATCTTAGTCGAAGCGCTCTAAATTTTGCAGCTTTCTTGGCCCAGATGTCTTTTGAACTCAGTTTATTTTTGGACACTCCTCTTTGTTTGAGCTTTCTGAGGTGTCTCTTTTCTCCCGGACTGAGGGGGAGTTGTGTCCGTAATTTTGACCAAACATTTCGATTTAATAAAGATTCCTGTTCAAGAGTCGATGGACGCTTGTTTTTCAATCTGTTGATCTTAGCTTCTGCAGCAGTACGGCACTTTGTCTTGCTGAACTCCTTCATGAACAATCGATCTGTTGCGTATTCCTGGGCCTCAACAGAACTTATTCCAATCCATAAAAACAAAATAATACTTGCCGGTTTGCGGAAAGAAAAAATGGGATTTATGGTTTTCTCGACTCTTTCTTTGAAATGAATTAGTTTGATGGACATGAAAAGTTTTTTGTCTTTCGTTATTCATTCAAGTTTTCCCCCTTAACTGCCGATGTATAGAGCAGATTGAAGAGCGTGTACAGATTCTCTTCATACTCCAAGCAAATTTAACACCCGGAGCCATGGTCTATTGCAAATCTTTAGAGATCTCTGTCTTTGAGATACATTGGCTTACAGTTTAACTTTTCTAATATGCATTTGATAAAGGTTGATAATGACACAAACAGAGGAAAAAATAGAAAACTTTACTAATTCAGTTGGCGTAGATCTCAGTAGTCAATTTGAGAAGCAGGTGAGTAGAACTATTCAGGAGTTGATGGATTCCTTGGAGAATCGTTTAATTGACGATGAGACAAAAGTTGACTATGCAACTCATGTTTTTGCAAAAGCGCTGGATGAAATGGTTGATTATTTGGAGTCGCCAAAATTGCTCAATTGACAAACTGTAATCTTTGTGGTTCTGTTTATCTTTACTTAATTGTGAAAGACACAAAAACAGGCGAAGAAGAGCTAAATGCTTTATGGCTTGAAGTTGAAATCCTTACTGACATCAAGTACCTCAACAGAAAAATCCCCCCAAAAGTCTCAGATCAATTTAGTGACGAGGCAAATAAGGCAATAGAGAATCTGAAAGACTTAAACCAGAGAATTAATAACCGTAATGATGTGCGGTCACTATTTCGAATGCAGAGGGAACTGAAGGATGAAAGTGAGATGTCTCCTGAGATGTACCTTTGGTAGGTGAATAGGTATTAAAATATTAAGAAGTTAATCTTTAAGCAGATCTGAATTCAGCTTAAGGGCTAAGCCCTGTTCTGCAATTGAACCGGGGCTTGAATATGACCCTTAATTGTTAACAAAAAAAATGGAAAGGCAGGCACAGAATACGATCCTAAGCAGCTAGAATTATTAGTTCAGAAAGAAAGCTCCACTCTGGAAGGGCGGTTGCATAATTTGTCGAAGAAGCAGAAAAATATAGTAAACAGTCAACTGTCAGGTCTCCTGGATGTCCACCAGTGAGAGTCAGCCACATTCGGCTGTTATCACTTGGTAATGCTGGTAATGCAAATTTGTTGATCAAATATACCACACTTTAATACTCCCAAATGCTCGGCTTAGGTGGGCTGATTGTCTAAATCTTTTATTATGTAATATTAAGTTAATATTCCATTGCTTATTCGCATGCATTTCCTCTGGTTGTAAATTTTAAAAGAATTATGTGATTTCTACTTTCATTTTGCTTGAGCCTGTTGATTGAAAAATGAAGCATCTTTTGGTATTTCAGGCATTTCAATATCGAATGATGTGGTTCTTATTCGTCCAGGCTCCTTCCCACTAACCAGCATTCCTGCGTGTTTGCTGGGAACAGCATTGGGAACCAGTGGAATGGCGTCAGCTGCAATGAGATTATAGATAAACAGTGTGCGGGGTTGATTGGTTTGATTAAGCTTCGATGCATGGGCAACACGAGAGTGCATTAAACAGACATCACCGGCTTTGCCTACACAAGGTACCGCTGTCTTTTCCATCTCTGATGCTATATCTTCATTAAGCGCACCTGTAAAAACCGTATCTTGCCAAAGGGAATATAATGGTCCCTTGTGCGAACCGGGACTTAGCATAATTACCCCGTTAGTTTCGGTCACATTGTCAACAAACACTATAATAGTAATACTGTCATCATTACTGCATGGGTCAAATGTGAAGTCCTGGTGCCACTTAACCACAGTTTCTGAACCAGGCATTTTGGAATTAAACTTAGAATGATGAAAACGAACATCGGGGCCAATCAGTTCCACCACTGCTTGAGTAGCATAACTTGAGCAAACGACACTTAAGCAAATGGATGATATTTCTGTCGGTGAAGCTACGCGACGAAGTGCTGGTCGTTCCTGCCTGTGGCCAGAGTCAAGATCGAATCGAGGACGACCATCTAGCATTTTTCCATATGGCTTTGAGTGATTAATGCTGTCCTTTACCCACCCATTGAAATCTCTTTGCAGGCCTTTCAATAGTTGGCTGTCTATAGCATTTTCAAGAAGAATAAAGCCCTGTTCCTGAAACAATTTACGTTTTTCACTATCTAAAATAGGCATTCATACCACTCAACATATTCCTGATCCTGAATTATTCACCAACTTGATGTGTTGCTACAATACCAGCAGGATCCTCAAGGAACTGCCAGCTTAAAGACTAACAATTGGTTGGTTTAGGAGAATCAAGAATATACCACGATTCGGCGGTGTTTTACAAGAATTGAGGATTTTACTTGGAATGTGTCTGACTGTGAAGAATTAGTGGGGGTCAATCACAGGGTGATGATGTGAGTGACCTTGCGATGAGTATTAGTGATTGAAGAGGTTATTGTTTGACACCATCTGAATTGTACTTCACAAGAAAGATGTCATCACTTAGATGTTCGAAGTTCTCGTCAAAACTGCTATTGGTAAATCCAATCACGTGGATGTTGTCAGAAGAGTCTACCGTCACATCCAACGCAAAATCAGATGCAGATAATCCCAATTGTTTTGTCCACTGTTTAGTTCCAAAGGAATTATACTTCATGAGGACAATATCTTCACCACCTAAATTGATGTTCCCGTCAAGAACTCTATTGGTAAATCCCGTCACGTAGATGTTGTCAAAAGAGTCCACCGTCATTCCCATTCCATGATTAGCAGCAGAGTCCCCTAACTGTTTTGTCCACTGTTTGATTCCTGAGGAATTGTACTTGATCAGAAAAATATCATAATTACCCGAATTAGTGTTCCCATCTAGTTCTCCTTTGGTATATCCAGTCACGTAGATGTTGTCAAAAGAGTCGACTGTCAATGATATTCCAGATTCATTATCTGAGATTCCTAACTGTTCTGTCCACCGTTTGGTTCCTGAGGAATTGTACTTGACCAGAAAGATGTCATCACTCCCCGAGTTGGTGTTCCCGTCCAATCCTATATTGGTTTGTCCTGACGCAATGAAAATATCAGAAGATTCCAACGTTACTCCAGTCCCATAATCAGACGTAGAAGTCCCAATTTGTTTTGTCCCAGACCATATTGTTGTATCTGATGAACCATCTCTTTTTGCACAGGAGATGATACTGAGACTAAAACAGGAAATTAGAAAAATGGATATAATATTTTTCATCTATCCCTCAATGCCAAAAGTAAAATACTACTCCTTAAGTTTTAGGAGAACCCAATATATACCAGAATTTGGGGGAATTACAAGAATGTAAGATTTTTCTCGGAGGGTCTCTGACTGTGAAGAATTAGACCTTCATGGGAAACTGTCCAACTGTCATTTATAACATCCTAGTTTTTTGGAATTTCAAGAGGATCTGGGCAAAAACGTAAGCCTTGTTCCAATCCATCAAGAATTTTCATTTGTTCCTTATTCAAATTGAAATCAAACACATTGGAGTTTTCTTTGATTCGTTCAGGTCGTACAGATTTCGGTATAACTGTATGTCCACTTTGCAATGCCCAGCGAATCATTACCTGAGCAGCTGTTTTTTTCATTCCTTTTGCAACCCGGCAAAGTTTTGGGTCGTCAAACCTTTTCCCTCTTGCAAGCGGACAATAGCCTGTTAGGTGAATGTTTTCTGTTCGGCAAAATGAGGAAATGGTTTTCTGTTGCAAAAAAGGACTCATCTCTATCTGGTTTACGACCGGTCGTTCATTGCCTTTGACTAACAGCTCTTTTAGGTGTTTCGGAGCAAAATTACTTACACCGATAGAATGGCTTCGTCCTTCTTTTTTAATTCGCTCTAATGCTCGCCAAATATCTAACTGAGATCCTTTTTCAGGCCAATGAATCAAGTAAAGATCCACATATTCAAGATTCATCTTTTTCAAGCTGGCATCAAATGCTTTTAACGCATGATCATAGCCTAGACCACTGTCCCACAACTTGGTTGTCACAAAGATCTCATCTCTATTTAAACCTGAGTCAATAACGGCATTACCAACATCTTTTTCGTTACCATACATTTCAGCAGTATCAATATGCCTGTATCCCGTTTTTAAAGCATACAAAGTGGTATCATAAGTTTCTTTACCGGACTGAGCAGCCCAGACTCCAAGTCCAAACAAAGGCATGCTATTACCATCTTGGAGGGTAATACGGCTTCTAATATTCAAAGTAATGGACATTTAGATAAACCAAACTTCAATTTTCTAGTTGTGGGATAACATCTGCAAACTATCATCATTTAGTTTACATTACAAGAAAGAATTGGGGTAGGTTGTGGAGTGAAGATTTTGCTCAGCAAACAGTCCCATTGCCCATAGTATCAATCCGGGATCAACCCACTTTGGACCAATTAATTCCTGGAATTTCTTCTTGACTATTTTCGATTTTCCAATTAGTTGTGTAGATCATGCTGGTTCTGCATAAGTGCTACTAAAATATCAGGGTCTTGGCAAAGCCGGCGAGTGGTACGTCACTTTATTCATAATTTTCACACTAGTTTAGGAGCTAAAATGGCATACGCTGTTATGACGGCATGGAAGCACAAGAATCCAATCGATTGGAAGAATATGGTACCAGAAATCGATAAGATGCCCGAAGGCACAACCATTCAATGGTTTGCGATTGATGAATACAACCATGGTTCTTTTGCAACCTATACCAGTAAAGAAGTTTACGATGACTTTAAGGCTGAACTGGACGCATACAGAGAAAAAGTATCTTCTTCAATGGATCTTGAAAAGACTTTCGATGCAGTTGGGCCTATCAATGTGGATGTTAGCTGAACAATCATTTATGTAATTTAATGGAGATTGTGTATAGGTTCAGACTCTGAAGAATTACCGGGGGCATCAGGGTAGCATCTATGCAGAAATGAGACTA
>JAKUUI010000049.1 GCA_022448485.1 SAR324 cluster bacterium | reverse complement strand
CAGTCTCCTGCCATTGACCAATGTGCTTCATCAACTTGATTTTTCGCATCATGGATTGAGATTTCCAATTGACGTTTTTTTATGTCATCACTAACAAATTGAATATGCTTGAAACGTTCCAGCATTTAACTGGTGCAAAACTTTATGCTGTCATGATCACAATGTTAACAAATCTTTTAATTCTTCCACCTCCAGATAAATTCTTATTTCGCCAATTTTTAAAACATTCATTAATTATTGGATAAATAGGAATAGTTTTAGTAGTGTTGTCAAAATTTTGTACTTTCTCAGTAGTAAAAGTTATTTCTATCACATCTCCATCAGCACCCATATTTAGGCATTTCAATCCAATCCTTAGAAGCAACCATCTTGTTCTCAATTAGTCGTTTTAATGGTCTATATGAAATTCTATGAACAATCCAAATCAACAAAAGCACAAGAATAATTAATACGCCCTGAACCAATACATCGACTACCACCTCAGTGAATCCTAATACTAATAAACTCTCAGTCAAAAATGTATTGAAATAATTACTCAAACATTCAATCAATTTTTACTCCGGATACATTGGTTTGAGCTGGGTATATTTGTTATTATTACTTTTTTTATCAGATAATGATATCCTGCGAAAATCAGTATGCAACTCTTCCAATGAATTTCCATTCTGATGTTTTCCATAAAGTACAGAATTCAGAGCATTGATTCCATTTTTTAGTTCCGGCATCCTTTCCACTATTTGTTCCAAACCTTGTGGAGGATCATTGACCCAGACTGAATTTCCCCATTTTAATAGTGCAGTTTGAACAGTTCCCGGGTCTCCAGAACGAAAAGCCTTTTCCACGTTTTTTGTTGTTTCTCTAATCGCATTCTGCTGATCTTGGATAAAATTTTCCTCTTTTTTAATGGTGGAGGCAATTTTTTTATTTCTATTAACAAACCACAACAACATTGTTAGGCCCCAGAGCAATGCAAAACCTATGGCCGCATTCTTCCATGGAAACGATTCTTCTGCCCGCACTGGTTCTTGCAAAACGGCAGTTTCTGTTTTATTCTTCTGAGGAACAGGAGTTTCCAGTGCTGTATTTTGCGGCTGACTGCCTGGCACAGGAAGAACATTAATAATTTTTGATGGAATTACTGCAGTCCGAAGCTCATCTCTTGAAACGTCCCACCAGCTAACTGATATACCTGGGAGCTTGATTTTACCGGCTTGATTAGGAATGAGAGCCCACTTTTCTTTCCGCATGCCTTTGAGTCCCTCTGATGTTTTTTCTGTCTCAATCACAGGTTGGTCCGCATAGCCTTTTATAGCGGCCGGATAAACAAATGATATTTCTGGAATTTGATTTCCAAAGGCTCCGTTTGCAAAGATAGCAACTGTTCGAGTCACAGGTTCACCAACCCGGAATAAAGGCGGATCCGGCTGCCACATTTCTTCAATTACCAGTTTGTCTGCCGGAAGCCACCAACCTTTGAAGCCTGAAGGCATAGGCTTAACTTCAACTGTTTGTTGTTCACTGGTACTGAATATTCTTCGGCCTCTTTTTTGAAAAAGATTTCCAAAATCCCTTAAATTTCCAAAATTCCTCTGTGTAATTCCTCCCTGCATCACTTCTCCGTGGTAACGAACCTGCGGGATAACGATAGTACCACTTTTCTCCGGAAGTACAGCATAGACAATTTCAGTAATCTCCTGTTTTTTCCCGTTTTTAACTGTCTGGTGTGATCTTTGGCTTAGCTTTTCTACCTGAGCTCCAGCCAATTCAAACGGTGTAATCGATTCATTTTCCAGCTGATCTCCACGGGATATCCTCAACCGGACAAGAACCTGCTGTTGTGGATATACTTTTTTGGGTGTAACATCAACCTCCAGGCGAACTAATTTTTGCTGTGGATTCAGAGTGGATACAATCGCTTCCAACGAAATCGGAGAGGTTTGCTCATTTCCCACTTGTAAGGCTGGTATCAGATAATTTCCAGCAGAAGGTGCAATCAAAATATAGGTCCAGCTCACTGTACGTGAGACAGAAGTTCCCATGATAGAAGTTTGATTTTGCACACTTCGATTCAATACTTGTAAACCTTGAATACTGCTTAAATCTGGTTCCTCAGCATCATCGACATTTTTTGCTTCGATGTGCAGTTGGAACATATTACCGACCACCACCGGATTTTTATTTACCCATGCAGTGACTTCCCCCCAGACTTGACTGCCAGCAAAAATCAATATTACCAAAAAAATTAATTTTCTCATTATTTACCAATACTGTTCATTCTGTTGTCTTTGTTTCCCACGACGTTGAAATTCCCGTTCCATTTTGTTGCGAAGCAAGCGGCCGGGATCATCGGGTATTTTTCTCAACCACTGTTCCAGGAATTGTTGTTTGGCTTGTTCCTCCGGAGCTAAATTCTGTTTCATATTTTTTGTTTTTTCGTTTTCTGCAGATTCTTCAATTTTTGTCCGGACTTCATTCATTTTAGCAGAATCATCCTTACCTTCTTTAAATTTTCCATTATTTGCCCCAGCAGTTGATTCTTTTTCATCAACATTGTTTTGCGCCTCTGAGGTATTCTGATTGTTGGATTCCATGTTTTCTTTCGATAATTCCTGCTTAGACTGTGCACTTTGTTCTTCCTGTCCATTGGTTGATTTTTGCTGCTGATCGTGTTTATTCTCTTCCTTTCTGCCCTGTTCCCCTTCCTGATGCTGTTCTTTCTGTTGCTTATTCTGCTGTTCTTTCAACAGCTTTTCAATCAAATCATGATTGTACTGCGCATCTTCATCTTGAGGGTTTTCGGCTAAAACTTGCTTAAACGCATCAAGGGCTGCCTGTAAACGGCCTGCAAACGCCAAAGCATTTCCTCTGTTGAAGTTGGCTCGAGGATGATCCTGTTGAGAAAATTGTTCAATTGCTTTCTCATAATCACCAGATCGATATGCTGCTGTTCCTTTCCATTCAGGGCTTTCAAAACGTTGGGCAGCTTTGTTAGTTTCACCTTTCTGTAACAGTTCAGCTGCCTGCTGGTCCGGTCTCTGCCATAAATCATTCCACTCGAATGCCAGCGCTGAATACGGCATAGCTATGTCCCCAAGCAAAACAACAAATCCCCACACAAACAATACACCTCTGCGAAACAGCATCGCAGCTAAAGGCAGTGCAAGCAGTACAAGCCATGGTCCCTCTTCATTCCACTTATCTGAAGTCCTCTTCCGCTTGTCTTCTACAAATTCATCTGCAAAAGTTTCTGCCGAAATAATTCGTTCAACATCAAGATCATCCGTACTCAATATTGCGAATGAGCCATGAGCTTGATTGGCCAATTTCTTTAACGGTTGCGTGTTAAGTTTGGGTATTACTATTGCCCCGTTTTTGTCTTTAAGAAAACCTCCTCCAGACAGGGCTATCGGTGAACCGGTTTCTGTCCCTACAGCAAGAATTGAAAGACTATTCCAACCTGCTGCACTTTCAATAGCAGAAAAATCCAGCCCATCAATTCCATCTGTAACCCAAATGATATGCCCATTGTCAACCTTGCTTCGACCTAATAAATCTGAAGCTAGTTTAATTGCAAGATCTGCACGACTTCCGGGAACAGGCATGATATTCGGATGCAAACCCGGAAGAAGTGCCATTATGGTTGCAGGATCATGCGTCAAGGGACTTATCACAAATGCGGCACCAGCATATCCGATAAGCGCAGTTTCACCCTCAACAAAGCGCTTTAGCATATCTTCTAATTTGAAGCGTGCGCGCTCAATCCGTGTCGGTTTGATGTCGGCGGCCAGCATAGAGTAAGACAAATCCAAAACCAGCACTCTGGCCAGCGATTTCTGCAGCAGAGGTTGTGGATTTTTTTTCCAAACTGGACCGGCCAAAGCCAGCAAAAGCAATGTAGTAGATAAACAGATAATCCACGGCAGAAGACTTCGCTTTTGCTTTGCCGGACTAGTTGTAAGAAACTCCAGCAAATGCGGTTCAACCGCCTGTTCCCAGTTCCCTTTGCTCCACCATCTGGCAAGCAAACGAAAAACCATCCACCAGACAATTGGCATAGCTAAAAGCCACAGAGGTCGCAAAAAATGAAATTCAGATAACAAAACAATATTAGAATATTAGACTGGCGCCTTAAAGTGAATTCACATATCCCGCTGTTTATCAGGATTTACGCAGGTTTTGAAATAACAATAATATAGACTTCTGTTTTCAACCATCTGCTATCGGCTTGAAAAATATAAGTATAAAAGTTGATTGCAGATTGCCAAAAAATAATTTTCAAATCGTTATTTTTGCTTCTTAGCTAGATATTTGTTATTAACGCTGATTGTTTTTCTCTCAAACACAATACTTTGATATTGACGAATGATTAGTTGCGAAGCATTAAAACTACGACCCAAATTAATAATATCAAGAATGCAAAACTCAGTGGCCAGACAAACAAAGCCTGACGGGGTCGGTAGACCTCTTTTTCTCTTTCTACCGGCTCAATTTTATCAATTATTGCATATATTTTTTCCAGTTCTTCTGTACTTCTCGCCCGAAAATAGCTTCCTCCGGTCTGGCTGGCTAATGACTGCAACATGGCTTCATCAAGATCTGCTGAAGGATTGATTTTTTGCTTTCCAAAAAATGACCGCACCCAAGCTTCGTCAGCACCAACACCAACGGTATGGATCCGCAGCCCGGTTTCTTTTGCCAAACGTCCTGCATCTTCAGGGGACACCTCTCCCGCAGTGTTTTGACCATCTGTGAGCAACACCAATACTTTTTCGTTATCTGGAAGTTCTTTCATTCGTTTTACGGCCAGTCCGATTGCATTCCCAATTGCAGTTCTCTGTCCGGCGAGTCCCAACTCAGACTCTTCAAGCATTTGTCCCAGCGTTTGTCGATCGAAAGTCAGTGGTGTTTGCAAATAAGCCTGGTCTCCGAACAAAATCAACCCCAAGCGATCACCTTTTCGCCGTTCAATAAAGGGTCGCAATACAGATTTAACTACAGCAAGACGCGTCACAGCCTCTCCCTGCAGTTCCAGATCAGTTTCTTTCATGCTTCCCGAAAGATCTACTGCAAGCATCACACTTCGTCCCGAAACGGGTAATTCCACTGGATCTCCCACCCATTGAGGGCGCAGTGCTGCAAAAATAATCAAGCTCCAGACTAATCCGGCTAATACCAGGGATTTTATGTTTTTCCCTTCTGAGAATCCGGATTGAGGTAAAACTGTAATTCGATGAAAAAATGGAACACGAAGAGCCTGAACTGACCGTTCACCTGCTGGAAGTAAACGTAGAAAAAACGGCAAGGGCCAGAACCACAGTACCCAAAGCCAAATAAATTCTAAACCACCATTCTCAAAAAAAAACATTTACCTTTTTTAATTCAATGCTGCTGACTGCATTCTATAAGCCACTTATTTACCAGTGGGAATAATGCTGCTATTTCAAGATCCGTTTTTTGCTGATAAAGTTCAGACCCAAAAACTTGCCCTGCTCCAAGAGTGAATTCAGTAGTTTTTCCAGTTTTATCAAGGAATTCTAACCATGCTGTACCATGCAGTGAAGCAACATTTTCCTCTGCATAAAAAGTCAATGCGGCCCGACGTAGCAGTTGCGACAAATTCCTGAGTGTTGTTAATCCTTCATTTGTTTTTTTATGCTGACTCTGCAGATCTTTTAACAATCTCAATGCTTCCATTTTTGGTTTTCTGCTTTCAAAGCGCCGCCACAGCCACCTTCCAAAAAACACAGCAATCAAAAGGATCAGTACCACTGATATCCACCATCCTGGAGCTGGAGGCCAAAAAGATACTGGAGGTGGCAAGCGAATGTCTTTTAAATTTATAAGTGGATTTTCAACTGGCATTTGAAATTATTTGCAACCAAAACATTTTTTTCATTAATAAATTTTGAAAATTGAATCCAGTTCAATTTAAGCATCCGACTTAGAATATTATTTATTCTTTTATATCTGGTTAACATTGTCCACAGTACTGAGCATTTTCAGGCTTACCCTGCAGAGCCGTAGTTCGAGCTCTAATTTTTTTAGCTGCTCCTCAAAAGTAGAGGTATAAATTTGCCGGGTTTTTGAATTCCCAGAATTAACCCAGGCTGTAGCCTCTCCATCACTCATTGCGTAACGTCCGGAAGGTGGGGCTTCTTTTTCCAGAGGATCTGAGATTATAAACGCTTCCAGCTGACTATGTTTGGAAAGTTGAAACAAGTGCTTGCGGCACTCTGCATTAAATCCCGAAAAGTCACTGAAAATGTACACTAGGCTTCCAGGCTGCGCTACGTGACGCACGCGTCTCAAGGCTTCTGCAAACAGAAACTTGCTTACAAAATTCCATTCACCTTTGGTCATCTCGTCCACAACGCGATTATGCTCTGAAATAATATTTGACAGTAAACGTAAAAAATGGCGGCGGTCACCTCTCGGTTTAAATTCTCTATGCATTTTTTCTGAATACATAACACCGCCCACACGGTCTCCCCTTAATAGTGCCCTCCACCCCATCAAAGCTGCAATGCGGGCCGCTTGCACTGACTTTAATCTTTGGCGTGAACCAAAAAACATTGGGCGTGCAAGATCCAAGACCAGCATCACCGGACGTTCACGTTCCTCACGAAACAATTTAGTGTGTGTCCGTCCTGTCCGTGCAGTCACTCTCCAATCAATATGACGTACATCGTCTCCAGGTTGATAAGAACGAGCTTCGGCAAACTCCATCCCCCTTCCCTTGAGCTTCGTCAAATATGGTCCACCAAGCGTTCCGGCATTTATTGGCGCCGTTACCGGCCCTTTTTTATTTGCAATCTGGGACAATTCCGACAACTCCATTTTTCCGAGCCATATTCCACTTTTTTTAGTTGCCTGCTTCATTTTTATTTTTCCGGCCAGACTAAATTTTCCTGTAAAACCCAAAGAATGGTTGCAAGTCAAGATCTTCAAATCTGTTTCAAATGTTGTCCGTTTTGATCGTCCTGATTTCCAAAATAATGATCTCTTTGTTCATTTTCCCGATAATAACGTGATTTCTCTTCTCTTGCCAAATTAAACAGTACTTAACCACCTAGCGACGGCTGCCGGCTAACGTTCAGGTTATGCAAAGCCGCAGGTTATAGATCTAATGAGTTGGCTGAGTTCAAGAACGAATAAGCACAAAAGTGAAATTCAGGGTACGGCCACTTGAGCGAGAATTTTAGTGATCACGTCATCAGTAGTAATTCCATCTGATTCTGCTTCATAACTTTCAATAATTCTATGACGCAACACGTCACCTGTTAAATCCTGCAAGTCTTCCGGTGTAACAAAATCCCGCTCGTACAGCCAGGCTCGAGCTCTGGCACACCGATCGAGTGCCAGGGAACCTCGAGGACTGGCCCCCCAGGTAATCAGCCGCGCCAAATCGTCGCTATATTTCTCTGGAGTCCGTGTGGCTGCAATAATTTCCACCAGATATCGTTCTATTTCCGGAGACATGTATGTCTTCAAAACTTCATTTCTTGCTTCATAAATATATGCTGCAGATATGGTTTGTGCTTCAGATTTCTCTGCGGATACGTTGCTATTTTTAGTTTTTTTTCCGGTTGAGGATTGAATTTCGTTTAAAGCTTCTTTTCGTACCAATCTCATTATTCTTAACTCGTTTTCGCTTGAAGGATAATCAATGAAAACGTGAAGCAAAAAACGGTCAAGCTGTGCTTCAGGAAGAGGATAAGTCCCTTCCTGTTCAATTGGATTTTGTGTAGCCATCACCAAAAACAAATCCGGAAGGGGATATGTTTTTCCTCCAACAGTTACCTGCCGCTCACCCATGGCCTCTAGAAGTGCCGACTGGACCTTTGCCGGAGCACGATTTATTTCATCAGCCAGCACCAAATTATGAAATACTGGTCCTGCCTGAAAATGAAAACTGCCTTCCTGAGGTCTGTATATTTCCGTACCAGTTACATCGGCAGGTAATAAATCCGGTGTAAACTGGATACGTTGAAATTCACCATCAATTTTTTCACCAAGAGCTTTAATAGCACGGGTTTTGGCTAAACCAGGCGCGCCTTCAACTAAAATGTGACCATCAGCTAACAGGACTATCAACAGACGTTCTATCAGGCGTTCCTGTCCTAAAATGACTTGATTGAGACCAGCTTGTAACTGGTGAAACGTATGTAATAAATTTGACATGATTGGCAATAAAATTCTTGTTTGTTAATCAATTTGTGACGACGCCAGTTTCAAAACACCGGGAAATGACACTGCTAGTGCAGGAAGTAGAATCATGGTTGATAAAGCACTGATATTTAACGTGAGCCCAATCATCCAGCTCAGTGTTACCAATGGCAAAAACTCAGACACACTCAATGCTAAAAAACCAAATCCTACTGTTACTGCATTCGACGTAATGGCTTTTCCACTTCGTCTAACGGTATTTGAAATGGCTTCACGTAGTTCTGAACCCTGTCTTAATTCACGGAGCATACGAAACAGGTAGTGGATACTGTAATCGACACCAATACCAATCACAATACTGCTGACGAGGGCAGTCCCTATATCCAGATGAATACCAAAAAACCCCATAACACCAAAATTAAACAACACCGTGAAGACTAATGGAATCATTCCCATTACTCCCCTGGAAACAGATCGAAAGATCAATGCCAGCATTAAAAATACTGCCAGCAAGGATCCAGTCAAACTTCGTAATTGACTTGTCACAACTTCATTACTAGTAGCCACGTTTATCGGTACCATTCCAGAAGAAGTCATGCTGAAATCAGGTGGAAACTGCCGAACCGAGTAATCTTCAATGCGCTGTAGAAGATTTTCTTCCTCAGTAGTTGAATTAGAGCTAATGGTAACAGCCAAATTTAAATTTCTGTACTGGCTGTCAACAACATCAGAGAGCACATCCCCTCCGGAATTTTCGTAGAGAACCAGATACTGTGCTACCAAATCACGACCACTGACTTTTCGCTTAACAATACGCTTTACAGCTTGGCCGTTTTCTTCAATATTTTCTTCACTTTCAAGGAATTCAACTGCTTCCGGAAGACGATTATACTCTGTACGATTCTCATTAAAAGCATAGCTGATACGCTTGATCAAATCAACTAGCGAGAATGAACGTTTGACCCTTTGTTCCTCTGCTAGATATTTCTGAAACGCTTCAACTACTTTCAAATTTTCTGGATTTTTCCATGGTTCTTCTTCCCCTGTTTTTGTAATCACAATGTTGATCGTGCGGCTTCCTGACAATTTTTGCATTGCCCGGTTTGCTACCACAAGAGGTGCATCTGCTTTAAAATAACTTTCCAGGCTGCTTTCCACTTTCACTAGTAAAAGTCCATATACAGAAACTCCTGATATCACTGATGCTCCAAGCAAAATTGGTTTTGCGTATCTAATTACCCATCCCGTCATTCCGTCAAGAAACTTTTGGAGCAAACGATCCATAAAGTTCACATGATACAGTCCGTTGACTTTAGAATCACCTGTTGCTGCTACTTCCTGCGGCATTGATTCTTTTTCCGGAAGTACCATAAGCAAAGCAGGAATAAAGCCCAGAGAAAGTATCATTGCCAGCAAAGTTCCGATTGCTACAAAAACTCCAAACGTGATGACCGGTACAATATTACTGACGGTAAGTGAAAAGAAGCCGACTGCAGTTGTGATCGAAGTCATTGTCACCGGCAATACCATTTTATCCAGCATCAAACAAACAGCTTTTTCACGAGGGTGTCCTTCCAAACGATTGTCGCGGTATTCGGAAAACATGTGTATCCCATCTGCTACACCAATCGAAATCAGAAAAACGGGTAATGCAGAGGTGATAGAATTGAGCGGAACCTCAAAAATAACCATTATTGCCAGCGTTAATAAAATAGAAAATCCAACCACTAGCATAGGAACAGCCACTCCGCTTGGTCTCCTGAAAGTCAGCCAGAGGAAAAAGATAGCAAGCAAAGCAACAAAAGGGAAAAAACGTTGTGTGTCCTGGTCAATCACAGTACGAAGTGTGGCGGCAACTATGGGAAAACCAGCGATAAAATGCATTTCCTCTCCGGGATTCATTTCAAAAACACGTTCCAGTGACATATAAGTTGAGTATAGATTTTCAGAATCTTCCTCGTCCATTGCCAATTCAACAAAAATGCCTGTGCGCCGACCGTCTTCACTGAAGAGATAGTTGCGGAACAAATCATTCTCTAAAACCCGGTAGCGCAAACTTTTCATCTCGCTGGGAGTTTCGGGAATTTCTTCAAAAATCAGATCAATCTCCAGTCCCTCTTCTGAACCAACAATATTATCCGTGTTTGAGATCGACATGACCTCCAATACTGGGGATGCGCGCACCTTTAAGTTACTGAGCATGGCATCCCATTTCGGAAACCACCGGCCTTTATTTTCCAGTGTTGCCCTAATTTCATCAAACTCCATCCAAAACATGTCATTGAGCCCTCCTACTTCTTTTGGAAGTAATTTTCGGAGGTGCAGACCTGCTTCTCCAGGCAATTGCTCTGCCATTTTACTCAAAGATTCCAAGTCTTCGTGAGAAAGCAGTTTAAGGTTTTCGATTGCTTCAGTCAGACGTTGGATACGTTCCAGCGTGCTGGCTTTGAATATTGTGTCCTTTGCTTCAAGCATGATAAAGACACCAGGATTGGTTCCCGTGTAGTCTTCACGAAGCTGTTTCATCGCATAACGTACAGGATGGCTGGGAGGCAAAAGATGCGGACTGGGATCATTTTCAAGATAAAACAAGCTAGGGAGAGCCAATATGCCCAGGAGGGAGGTTAAAGCCAGAATGATCTTTGGATAGTGAACAACCCAGCGTTCAACAATTTTCATGAGGGTCAAATTTGATCCTTTGCAACTAAAAAGTTAGTGCTTAATATATTCGTGAAAAGACAATATGTCGTACTAGCCTGTCATTCCTAAAAAACAATGGGATATTATTTCAATGACTTAAATGTTTGTGAAATCTAGTTTTTACGGGAATGACAACTTTTTATGATTTTTTCAGTGTCTAATTTTGTAGAAGTTATTTTATCCAAAAGTTGGTTGAACAGGCAAGTTGAGACTTGATTCAGCTTGTAATAATTAAACAGATTTCTACCTTTCTAAGATTGCACAAATATTAAAATTGAGGTAAAATCAGGGACAAATTTATATTGACCATAATCATCAGATCCACCTATTTGTAACATCTAAGAATATACAAAAAGAAGGTCATTCAGACACTCTATGCTGCTAGAAGGACAAATCCCGCGAATCCAAAAACTTATCAAGGAAAAGCTTGGCACGATGCCGACTAGCGCCCTGAAAAACGAAGTTGTGATGCGGACTGCATTTCGACGCCTTTATCAGGCTTTGCCACGTATGATCCGCCTTGCAGTTAGTGAAGAGGGATTTGTTGAATTTTGCATGACAAACCGTGAACGACTACTGAATATTGGAGATTCAGTTACAGAAAAATTTTCTGCAGCAGATAATGCTGATACAGAAGTAACAAAGGCATACAGTAAAAATGATTCAGGCTTGAAGTTAAATAACTCCAAAAACACTTCAGAAATGCTTTCAGCTGCACAGCGGGTTTTTTTACCTACATATGCGCCAAACTTAATTTTAACTCGCAGCCAAGGCTCCAGAATTTGGGATAGTGACGGAAAAGAATATTTCGACCTCGGTGCTGGCATTTCTGTCAACAGCTTAGGTCACAAAGATCAAGACCTTTTGCACGCACTCACTGAACAAGCGGAGAAAATTTGGCATACTACCAATCTTTACCTCACTGAACCTGCAATAGAGCTGGCAGAAGAATTAGTGAAAGCTACATTTGCAGACCGAGTTTTTTTCTGCAACTCTGGTGCAGAAGCAAACGAAGCAGCAATCAAAATTGCACGTAAATTTTCAAGCCTGAATCAACCAACAGAAAAACGTGAAATTTTAACTTTTGAGGGTTCATTTCACGGACGAACCCTAACCACGGTAACCGCCACTGCACAACCCAAATATCAGCATGGATTTGAGCCGCTTCCCGGCGGTTTCCGTTACTGTCCATTTAATGATTTTGATGCCGCAACTAAGATGATTGGAGGCCAAACTTGTGCTGTACTGATAGAAGCAATACAAGGTGAAGGTGGAGTCAATTCGGTAAAATCCGGATTTTTGAACCACCTACGCAAACTTTGTGACCAGCATAACGCGCTGTTGATTTTTGATGAAATACAATGTGGAATGGGACGCACAGGGAAATTATTCGGCTATCAGTGGGATGAACAGATGGATCCGAAGCAGAATCTGTTTCCCGATATTGTCACCATGGCCAAGGCACTGGGTGGAGGACTACCAATAGGTGCAATGCTTTGTACCGAAAAAGTGGCACAAAGCTTCAAACCCGGAGATCACGGTACCACTTTCGGAGGAAACCCGGTAGTTACTGCAGTGGCTGGGGCCGCATTCAGGAAAATCAACACCCCAGAAATGATGGAACAAGTACAGAAAAGTGGCTTAGTCATCAGAAAGCACCTTGAAGAACTTAACGATGAGCTGAGTTTGTTTGAAACAATTCGTGGACGTGGAATGATGCTTGGCGCTGTACTTTCCAAAGCCTGGAAAGGTAAAGCCCCTGCCATGGTCAATGCCTGTCAGGAGCAAGGCGTATTGGTTTTGGTTGCTGGACCAGATGTTCTGCGTTTTTTGCCGCCGTTGAATATTTCAACCAATGAACTTCGAGCAGCTTTGTATCGTGTCAGCATAGCTTTGAAAAATATACATGCAGCAGAACTGTCGGACATTTCACAGTCTTAATTACACATTTAACTTTTGAAACACATAAACCAAAAATGAAAAAAGTGGCATTTATCACTGGAATCACCGGTCAAGACGGAGCTTATCTCGCAGAGCTATTGCTCAAAAAAGGATATATCGTTCATGGACTTAAACGGCGCTCTTCCAGTTTTAATACAGGACGAATTGATCATTTGTATCAGGATCCGCATGTTACCAAGCGAAATTTTATTTTGCACCATGGTGACTTGACGGATTCCACCAATTTGATCCGGATTATTCAGGAAGTACAACCGGTTGAAATATACAATCTGGCAGCTCAAAGTCACGTTCTAGTTTCTTTTGAAACGCCGGAATACACTGCAAATGCTGATGCGCTTGGAACTTTAAGAATATTGGAAGCAATTCGGCTTTTGGGCATGGTTGAAAATACCAAGTTTTATCAGGCCTCAACCAGCGAGCTATATGGGATAGCGCAGGAAGTTCCTCAAAACGAATATACGCCGTTTTATCCACGTTCGCCTTATGCTGTAGCCAAACTTTATGGTTATTGGATCACTGTCAATTATCGTGAAGCCTATCACATTTACGCCTGCAACGGCATACTCTTCAATCATGAGTCTCCTGTTCGTGGTGAAACATTCGTCACCAGAAAAATAACTCGTGCTGCTGCCAGAATTTCCATGGGAACACAAGAACAAGTATATCTGGGCAACCTTGATGCCAAGCGTGACTGGGGTCATGCCAGTGATTTTGTTGACGGCATGTGGCGAATTCTGCAGCAGGAAAAACCGGAGGACTTCGTACTAGCGACCGGAGTAACCACTACAATCCGGGAATTTGCTGAACGTGCATTTGCTGAAGTTGGAATCACACTGGAATGGTCTGGAAGCGATGTTGATGAAGTTGGTAGAGATATAAAAACCGGAAAAACCGTTGTGTTAGTTGATCGATCTTATTTTCGGCCGACGGAGGTAGATTTGTTGGTTGGAGATGCGAGCAAAGCCAGAGAAAAACTCGGCTGGGTTCCAACCTGTGATTTGCAGCAGATGATCAAAGAAATGATTGCAGCAGATTTGGAGGAAGCACACAAAGATCAACACCTGCATAGTGGTGGATTTCAAACTAACAGCGAAAATGGAAATTGACAGATTATAATTTTAAAATTATTATCAATGTTCCTGAACTAAAATAAGGAAGTTTCATGATTAATATCAGTTCTATGTTTGCCAGGTCTCCCTTCAAACCTCTGAGGGATCACATGGACAAAGTTGCGGAAAGTGTTGTACCGCTTAAAGATTTTTTTGAAGCACTGCATCAGGAAGACTATGCAAAAGTTAAAGAAATTCAGCAACAGGTATCACTTGCTGAAAAAGAAGCTGATATAATAAAAAACGAAGTCCGTGATCACCTCCCGCGTAGTATTTTCATGCCAATTAATCGTCGGGATTTATTGGAAATGCTCGATATGCAGGATACTATAGCAGATGTGGCTCAGGATATTGTCAATTTACTGACTCTCAGAAAAATGTCCCTCCCTAAAGAACTGTGTCAGGACGTAATTCAGTTTGTAGAAAAATCCCAACAAGTTTGTTACATGGCTCAAGATTTCTCTCAAAAATTTGGAGATGTCCTTGAATCCGGATTCGGGCGGCACGAAATCAATAAGCTACTAGAGATGATTAATCAGGTTTCA
>JAKUUI010000048.1 GCA_022448485.1 SAR324 cluster bacterium | reverse complement strand
TACGTGCCCTGGAAACATCCCACAACCGAGCCTGCCAGATTCATGTTCCTGAGGGAAGAATTATTTATGGCCGTGACCAGCTCATCATCTTTCTCAACGGCTACCTCACATCTTTTCCAAAAGGTAGTTTCAAGGTTCACCATTGGATCGTTGATGAGGAGGAAGGTAAAAACAAGAGAATAGCCTTGCGTTGGTCTTATTCTGCGGAACATACTGGATTTGGAAGTTTCAATGAACCTACAGGAGCCCCTGTGGTAATCATGGCCATGACCCATGCTGAAATGCAGGAAGGTCTTGTAGTCAGGGAATATCATGCGATTGATGAGATCTCGCTTTGGATGCAGATCAGCAACCATTCCTAGTGTGAAGCATACAGAAAACGGATAAAAAAATACAATTACAAAAATAACTTCAAAATAAATAAGGATCACTATGGCAACCTGGTTAAAGGAAGCAATCACCAAAGAGAAAAGGGACGAAGCTCAGAAACAAATAAGTGATACCGTAGAAAAACTGCTTGAAGACATTGATAAACGCGGAGATAAAGCTGTCAGGGAACTCTCGGAACGTTTTGATAACTGGTCTCCGGATGAATTCCAGCTTTCTGAAAAAGATATCCTGTCCTGTATTGATCGTCTAGAAAAACAAACAATTGATGACATACGCTTCGCACAGGAGCAGATCAGGAACTTTGCCCAGATTCAGCGAGATTCAATGAAGGACGTTGAAGAGGAAACACTTCCCGGTGTAATTCTAGGACATAAGAACATTCCCATGAATCGTGTTGGTAGTTATGTGCCCGGAGGTAAGTTCCCTATGGTGGCCTCTGCTCACATGTCCGTAGTTACCGCAAGAGTAGCTGGTGTTAATGAAATCATCACCTGTGCACCTCCATATCAAGGGAAACCGGCTGATGCAATTGTTGCTGCACAGCATCTTGGTGGGGCTGACGCCATTTATGTGATAGGTGGTGTCCAAGCTGTAGCAGCTATGGCTTTGGGCACGGAATCCATAAAAGCTGTAGATATGCTGGTTGGACCTGGGAATGCCTATGTTGCAGAAGCAAAGAGACAACTCTATGGACGAGTTGGTATTGATTTGTTTGCAGGTCCAACTGAAACACTTGTCATTGCTGATCAAGCAGTGGACGGCGAAATGTGTGCCACAGATCTGCTAGGACAGGCGGAACATGGTCCAACTTCACCAGCAGTTCTCTTGACAAACTCAATGGAACTTGCACGCCAGACCGTGAAAGAAGTGGAAAAACAGTTGAAAACTCTTTCGACGAGAGATACTGCCGGACCTGCCTGGGAAAACTATGGACAAGTTATTATAGCGGATTCCTATGATGAAATGCTTGACCTGGCAAACAAACTTGCATTTGAACATGTTCAGGTAATGACTGAAAAGGACGATTGGTTTCTGGAAAACATGAGCAACTACGGCGCCCTTTTCCTTGGTCCACGCACCAATGTTTCATATGGAGACAAGGTCATTGGTACAAACCATACTCTCCCTACCCTAAAAGCTGCACGCTACACTGGAGGTCTTTGGGTTGGAAAATTTCTTAAAACCTGCACCTACCAGAAAGTCCTCAGTAATGAAGCAAGCGTAAAGGTTGGAGAATACTGTTCCAGGTTATGCAAGATTGAGGGATTTGCCGGACACCAAGAACAGGCGGATCTTCGGGTTCGCCGCTACGGCAGAGAAGAAGCATGAAAGCTCCTGCAGGTTATGATTTAAGTGGGATGCGAGCTTTGGTTACAGGAGCCGGCAGAGGATTAGGTGAAGCTTGCGCTAAAACCCTTGCAGATGCGGGTGCGGAATTGGTCCTGACTTCCCGAACAAGGAAACAGTTGGAAGTGGTCAAGAAGCAGATTGTTGAGTCCGGAGGGAAAGCCTCGGTTCATCCAGCTGATATCTCTTCGATGGAAGCTGTGCAGAATTTAAAAGATCTAGGACCCTTTCACATTCTCGTCAATAATGCCGGAACGAACGTACCTGAACAATTCTACGAAGTTAGTGAAGATAGTTTCGATACAGTCATGGAACTCAATGTCAAATCGGCTTTTTTTGTAGCACAAGTTGTAGCAAATGGTATGGTTGAATCTAAAATCGGAGGCTCTATCATCAATATGTCGAGCCAGATGGGTATTGTTGGAGGACGCAACCGAACTGTATACTGTGCGTCCAAACATGCTATGGAGGGTTTTAGCAAAAGTATGGCTTTGGATCTTGCAAAACATGGAATACGGGTCAACACGGTGTGTCCGACTTTCATTGAAACCGAGTTGACACGGCCCTTTTTGGAAAATGATGAGTTCATGAAAGAAGTCCTAAATCGGATTCCCCTTGGGCACGTCGGGCAACCGGAGGACGTCGCAGGGGCGGTTTTGTATCTTGCATCCAATGCCAGCCGAATGGTCACTGGATCTTCCATTAAGGTCGATGGTGGCTGGACTGCAGTTTAAACATCCCACACGAATCTAAAAAATTCTGAAACAAAATAATCGAGTATCGATGGATCAAATCCCAGAAATTCTGCTTAATACTTTCCGAAAGTACGACACGCCGACAATCATCAACGCGCTTGACATTCTTGATTCTAAATTCAGGACCAAGGGTTTCACAACTGAACAGGTAGTCTGTGCAGATCCATCACTCCCACCAATTGTGGGTTATGCTCGCACTGCAACCATTCGGGCGGCCTCAGTAGTGGACCCACAAAAAAAACGTGACAGAGGAATAGCCTATTACGAATATGTGTCCTCAGGACCGGGACCTAACATCAGCGTGATAGAGGACGTTGATGATAGCCCAGGATTCGGGGCTTTTTGGGGAGAGGTCAATACCAACATTCACAATGCACTTGGACTCTTAGGAGTGGTTACTAATGGATCAGTGCGAGACCTTGATGTCCTTTCACCAGGTTTTCAGGTACTGGCCGGAAAAATAGGACCAAGTCATGCTTATGTACGTATTGAAGAGACTGGCAAAGAAGTAAACATTTTTGGAATGAATGTTCGGCACAATGATCTTATTCACGCTGACCGCCATGGTGCAGTCGTCATTCCAAAAGAACTTGCGGAAGGACTCCCGAACGCTATTAAACTGATGATCCGTCGAGAGAAAATAATCCTAGATGCCTGTAAAAGTACTGACTTCGATTTTGAAATTCTCAAGGAAGCAATTCTAAAATCGTCACAAATTAAATAATTTTTATTTCCAACTATTCGCCAATACGATAGAAATTTTTCGCAGTTTCTGAAGCAACACGATTTTTTTCTTCTTCAGAAAGCGGAGCGAGCCACTTGAGAAGTTGGGCGACACAGAATCCGTAAGGATTCATCAGCCGTTCAACTGGGAAATTGCTACCCCACATAATGCGATTCGAATTAAAATTCTCTAGGATGGTATCGAAAATTAATTGTGTAGACTCTGAGGACCAGTCTCTGTCATACATACCAAAACCGGAGAGTTTAATGTGAAGGTTTGGCAGTTCTGCAAGACTAGCTAGGCCATTCATCCACAATTGCAGCCCGGATTCACTTTGATCGTAAGGACAACCTGCGTGATCAATGACGACTGGAACTTCCGGAAAATCTCTCAGAAAATCAGCTGATTCCGTCATTTGTTCAGGGTAAAGCTGG
The DNA here is from genome assembly GCA_022448485.1 of SAR324 cluster bacterium. Classification (GTDB taxonomy): domain Bacteria; phylum SAR324; class SAR324; order SAR324; family NAC60-12; genus Arctic96AD-7. The sequence goes on along the minus strand of JAKUUI010000048.1, from coordinate 11,269 downwards.
AGGTCGAAACTGAGCCGATGTTTTTTCAAAAGTGCGAAGTTTTCCTGCCACTGTGAATTTCGAAGTAGATTTTCAGTGGTGAAGGAAAGATCTGGACGTTGCTCAAGCATACCGATGATCTGCCGTACTCCCCGAAATTTAGGAAAGGAGAGATGGCGTTCGAGGACAGCCTCGGCATCTTCTTTGGTTAGATCCACGTAACCGACAATAGCTGACGGTATTCCTGCCGGGACCAGCTTACTAAGCCAACTGGTTTCCGAGACAGGATCAATAAGTGCACTGTCGACCTGAATATGAACGGATCCTGCTAATTGGATGCCATTAGCTTCAGCAACATCGCTCAGGAAATGTTTCGTAAGGTAATCCTTTTGAATCGGGGTCGGATCACCGAATGGTTTCGGTTTACCAATTTGTTTAAGCCAGATGTAATCCAGAACCTCAAGGTTCCAGAGGTGATGGTGTGCGTCAAAAAGTTTCATCTCCATTATCTAAAAAGTTGTCGCAATCTTGAAAAAATTAAAAAGACGGAAGTTTGTTCACTATTCACGAATTTTTTCAAATTGTGGAAGAGCTGCGCCAAACTTGATTCCTGCTAGCGAGTTGCGTTATAAACATGCCCGCCAAGATCAACATAAAGTTGTAACACGGCTTGGCCTTCGCTGCGCAGCAGTTCAGGCTTAATTTTAATTCCCCGACGCTCGAGTTCCTGATTATAATTCTGAGGGGCTGGCCCTTCATCAAAACCGGTAATTTTCTCCACATCTTCAGGTTCTGCAGACGACAAAACCTCTTTGATTCCGGACCAGCAGACATTTCCTAAACACATTGCACACATTTTCCCGCTCGTTACCAGCCGATGTGCCGGGAAACGGGCATCCCCCAAATCATAGTGATCCAGCTCTTTTTGCGCCAGCATCAGTGCCATCATTTCAGCATGTGCAGCAGAGCAGTTTTGCTGGATGACAACATTGACACCAACTGAAACCAGTTTTCCTGAATCCTGCTCAAAAACAGCGGCACCAAACGGTCCGCCGGTTTTCTCACGGATGTTCCGTTCTGTCAGGGCGAGCACGAAACGCATTTGTTCTTCCGGGTCAGAAATTATTTTTGGATATTTAGCTAAAAACGAATCAATCCAATTTGGGAGAGTAAGGTTCAGTTGGTTCATGTATGTTTAGGTACTGGGTTGCGTGGATGTGTTTTTCCGAAAAGTTTGTCGCGTTCATAAAGCAATTGTGCTGTGATGCTCACGGCAATTTCCTGCGGGTGATTTCCTCCAAGTGAAAAACCAAGCGGGCAAAAGAGGTGTTTGGTTTTTTCTTCGCCGAGGCCTTCTTTTTTGAGTTCCCGTTTTAAAGTAGCAGCTTTGGAGCGGCTGCCGATTACTCCTATAAAGGGCTGTTCGTTCCGTTCAAGAAATCGTTGTGCAACGTAAAAATCGCTTCGGTGTCCCTGCGTCATGATCAGCACAAAAGCTTTTTCTGATGTTTCTTCAACACTTTCCGGAAGCGACTCCACGCAAAGTTTTTTAAGTTTTGGAGATTCCGGTAATTTGTTCAACCATTCAATCCGGGTGTCAAGACAAGTCAGTTGACAATCCAGAGTCAGGAGTAAAGGTATCAGTGCCTGTGCAACATGACCAGCCCCAAAAATAATAATTTCCCATGGATTAGTATTGAGAAGCTCAAAAAAAAGTTTGACAGAACCGCCGCAACTCATGCCGACATCGCGGTTGAGGTTCCATTCAACAAATTTTGTTTGCTCTGCGGGATTGGTTTCTCCGAGTAAAACCTGAGCATATTCAAGCGCTTTTGCCTCAACCAGACCTCCTCCAACCGTTCCGGAATGCAGGCCTGATGCAGTAACCAGCAACCTTCCGCCTTGTGCACGAGGAGTACTTCCTTTGACTTCTACCAATGTTGCAGAAACAAAGGATGTTCCTGCTTCCAGCAAAGCCTGCATTTGTTTGAGATGCTCTTTCATTTCTGTTCATCTGTTTAAGCTGGAACCGTTTCAAAAAACAATTGAAAACGGCTGTTCTTCAACTGGTATGGATTTTCCGGATAAATTGCGTCGTTCAAAAATTTAACTGGTCCATATTGTGAACTGATGCCAAGATTTTCTCTGGATGAATTAAGTTTGCTGTCCATCCACTCCGAAAATCTTGGGTTGTAGTCAGCAGCAGTCAAATTTTCCTTTTCTAATTCAAGAACAGATTCTACAGGCATCAAGACAGCTGCATTTTCAGTATTCATCTCCTGCACCAAATTAGCCAGATAATCTTGTGCCTGCTGTCGAGATGGGAGTTGAATATTTCTGGATCTCAGCTTTCCTTCCGGAGCAATGCATAATCCAGTTACCCGGGCTTGATCAGGAAATAAATCTGCTGCACGTAAAATCAGCACATCCAAAAAATGGCGCAGCCAGGATTTGTCTTTGCTTTGGCGTTCGCTGAGGTAAATGCCGTGCCAATTATTGGATTCATCTGTATACCACCATTCAGTTTTTCCTTGAATTTCGGTGGAGAGATTTTCTCTTTCTGACAGAGCAGTCTCATCTTTTTGGATGTGGAGTGCTGGAAAAATTCGATCTGTACTGGTCAGTCCAGCCTTGAAAATTCCTTCCCGGACAGCACCAAAATAAAATTGGCAGAGATTTTTCTGCAGGGTTTGCCAATCAATTTGTAGGGCTGCTGTCAGCTGTTTTTGCCAGCTTTTTAGAATACGCAGATGCCGGTCCTGCATCGCTTCTCCGAAAATACCGGTGGGCATTACTCCTTCCAGTTCCATGCGCTGTGCCTGAAGTTGGTATAGCTGCAGCCATTCCGGTTGCGATTCCTGCAGCGATTCTTTTGCGAGGGTGCTCAAGCCGCTGTTCCAGACTTTCCGAAGTAGCGACCATTCATTCAATCGTTCTAATACAAGAGGCTCGTCAATTATTATTTCGCCAACATCATCTTCATCTTCACCAAGACCCAGCAAATAGCCGGCAGTGGACTGGAGTGGAGATTCGAGAAATTTCCGCAGGCGTGAAAATGAGACTATTGAAAGCTGATTTTCTGAAACAGGCCCTGGAATTTCGGTACGCAAGGACTGTCCTGTTAAAGAATGTCTTACATCAGCTGAAAGCCAGTCCGGAGAAATTCGCTGAAATCCGGGAAACTTTTTATTAAATAGTTCACGCAGCCGAAAGGCTCTTGCCTGACGGAATGCTGCAGGATCGTAATTTGGCTGATGCATGTTCTGTGTAGTGCGAAGGATGTTTGCAGAGTCAATATGTGATTCTGAAAGTTCCGGGAAGTATTCTAGAGAATAGGATTTTAGCGGATGTCGTGTTTTTTTAAATTTTGCTTTCAGATATCCACTATCAAGTTCATCGACTAAAGTTTGAATGATTGAGGAGGGATTAAGTTCATCATCGGTACGATCGTTACGGGAGACGTAACTCAGCACAAGATGTTTTCGTGTAGAAACAAGTGTTTCCAAAAACATGTAACGGTCACGTTCTGTCACCGAAACGTCTCCTAAACGACGTTCCCGCAAAGTATGTCCCTCTATCGCAGGACTCAAATGTTCGGGAATGTGCCGTAAATCCAGGGTGTCGCGATGGTAAGGTGTCGGGAATAAACCTTCGCCCATGCCCAATAAAAAAACTACCTTGAAAGGAATCGGACGCATTGGTTGAAATGATGAAACAGTAACGCCTTCTGCTAAATAATGCCCCCTGTGCACTTTTGCAGATCGTTGTTTTTGTTTGAAAAATTCGTAAATGGTGCTGAAACTAAACTGGCTTGGGCCACCCTCATGTCCTAAATCCAGGTCACGTGCTGCAAGTACATTCTTCAGCAAATTCTGGAAAGATTCCTCGTCGTCTTCAGCAAGCGGACGGAGATAAGTTTTGAGCAGAGTGTGCAGATAGCGTCCCCAATCTTTTGCACTCATTTTCCATTTTGGCAGATCCCGGGTGTCAGCAATTAAGGAGCGCACTATCAGCATGAAACGTGCGGCTTCCGTGCTCCATTCTTCCGCAAGATCCGTAGGCACGATATTTTGTCTACCAATCGAAAAGATGCCGTTTCCATCTTCAGCAGATACCATTTCACCCAAAGTCAAACGTCGAAAGGCCTGTTCCCAGTGGTAGATATCCTGCTCTAAATGGAGATAGCCCTGCTCCTCTTGCGACTCTTTGTCTATACCATAAAAAATATTGAGCTCATCTGCCCACTGAAGCCATTGCTTAATTTGCAGAGGTTCACCAATAGAGCTCTTTCCTGTTGTGGCAGAATCTTCAAATTTCTGCAGAAAACACGGATTATTGATCAATCTGAATAAATCCCGACGTGTGTATTCAGTGAAACACAGTCCTAAAAGTGAATTTGCCGCATCCTCCAAACGGCCGGCACTTCCGCTGATACCGTCAATCAAGTGGTATGGCAGACTGTAAATGCTTTCAAAAACTTGTTCAATTTCATGTTGATAACGCTCCATGTCATGCACGATGACCGCACACTCATTGAGCCGCAAATCCGGATCACGGCGAATCCAGTCCCAAATCAAACTTGCTACAGATTCAACTTCGCGCCTCGGGTTTGCACAGGCCAGGACCAGTAAACTTTCGTCCTGCTCCAGTCCAAGTGAGCTGGCGCGACTCGGCTCCCTGAATAAAATATCCTGCTGTAATTGGTTGAGGACGCTGGCTTGTGATTTTTCTGCGTCTTTATCCTGTGCAGCAGCAGATTCATTTTCCACAAACCATGGCTCATAATTCCATTCGCTCCATTGATTCAGCAGGCTGATATTTTCACGTCCTGGCCGTCCCCAGGCCTGTAAAAAAGGATTATCGTTTTCATCTTGAAACAATTCGCCCAGCGCAATTTCTGTTTCAGACGGACCTTTTTGTTTTTCAGAACGCTGAGGTTCAGTTTCCAAAGATCGACGAACTGTCGCTTTAGACTCACCGAGACTTTGAACATCTTCCCAAAACTCCATGCACGGATTAAGAGCATAAACATGGATATCACGCAGGTGTGCCAACTGTTCAGTGAGTACCTTTTGGTGGAAGCGTGAGAGATACGAAACACCAAAAATATGAAGGGTCTCAGTTTTGTGACCCTGAGTTTTGAGTTTTGAGCTTTGCCGGTTTGGATTGTCCTGACAATGGCGGTAAAGCTGCGGCAGGCTAAAAAGCTCCGGCTGAAATTCTGCTGAAACCGATAGACGTGCATTGCGGTTGTGTCGTGTTACTTTTCCTTCCGGACCAAACAGTTCGGTCCAGAGAGCACGCTGCCAGCTTTCTGTGCCAAGAGGATCGAAATCAAGCGCATTCCGTCCAGCCACCCACGGAGTCAGCAGTTCCTCGTTTCGGGAAAGTTCATATTCCATGAACAAGTGCGTTAAGCGTCCGGCCAGTTGATAGAGCCGATGTTCTCCCGCTTCGGGACGAATGCTAGTGTCCGGTGTAATATAGCTGCGAACCTGCTGCCAGAGGGGGTCTGAAGTTTCCAGCTTTTCTCGTATAAGTTCCAGCAGCAGACACTGTGTGGTTTCTGGTTTGAGCAGGGCATAGTGCCGGTCCCGCATATTTTCCTGCAGAACCTCATTGATCGCCTTTTCCAGTGTGATAAAACGCAGATTTGCAGCTATTCCTTGAATTTGAGCCAGTTTGAGGGAAATCCACTTTTCCAGACTAAAATTCGGTACAACGATGTCTGCTGAATTAAACGGGTCCCGTTTTTCCAGCTCTTGTGCCAGCGGCACAATCAGGCGTTCCAGACGGTTTGAATAGTGGAGGCGGGGCATTTGTCAATGATCAGTTATCAATGAACAATGAGCAATAAACAGTTATCAATGAACGTGCATCAATGAGCAGCGATCAAGTTGATGAGTCTAAAATCATCAAGCACCTGGAGTACGGAAAACGGGATTAATTATCTCAATCGAAGCTGAATCCCGCAAGCGCTTCAGCTCTTTGCTGAGTAGTGCCTTCTGCAGAGTCTGGTGGAGCTGCGCTCTGACTTTGTCTTTCTGCTCTGCCGCTTCTTCAGCGTCCAGAGTTCGTTTTTTGAAGTGAATAAGATCAGCACGATTTTCATTCAGGCTTAAGCCAAAACGCTGATTTTGATTTAAGTGCAAACCCACTTTACGGAATTCTGTATTGTCGCCCATGTTTGGCAGGAACCTGGTGTTTGCAGTAAATTCAAGAGTTTGCATTTTCAGTCCCTGATTTTCTGCAAGACTTTCCATTGCAGCTCCTCCCTGAACTTGCATCAAGGTGGTTTTTGCTGCTTCAAGAGCAAGTGATTTGGCTTTTTCCAGACGTACAGCAGTTTCCACATCCTCCTTTGCGTCTTCAAAAGGACGGGTAGTCGGTTTTTTTGTTTCACTGAGACGGTAGATCACATGTCCCAAAATGGGATTGCGTTTCCAGACACCCATTTCTCCGGGTTTACGCCGCAGCAATTCTGCAACCAGTTCGGAGGCAGAGCCAAGTCCGGGAATGACCTCTGACTTGTCAAACCACTTGGAGCTGAGCACCTCCCTGTTTAGTTTCTGTGCTTCTGCGGTAAAGGACTCACCAGCAAGTCCGGCTAATCTGCCCAGTTCTTCTTCCAGGCGTTTTTGTGCTCGACTTTCAGCAAGAATTTCTGTAATTTCCTCATGTGCATCATCCAGAGATTTTGTAATTTTCTCCTTTAGTTCATCGACCTTAATCAGGTGCAGTCCAAAAGGAGATTTTACAATATCGCTTACTTCTCCGGCTGCAAGGGCAAATGCGGCGGATTCAAAAGCAGGAACCATTTCTCCAGGCTTAAACCAGCCTAAATCACCGCCTTCTGTTGCAGTTCCATCTTCAGAGTGGGCCTTTGCCAATTCTTCAAATGATGATCCAGCCTTGATTTGCACCAGCAGTTCTCTCAACTGTTCACGTTTTTCCCGTTGTTTTTCTTCAGAAGCATCCGGAGGAAGTTTGAAAAGAATATGCCGGGCCTTGATTTCCGGAGGAGTGACGTAGTTGTCTGTATTTTTTTTGTAATAGCGACGTACTTCACGCTCCCTAACTTTTACACTATCTTTGAAATGATCGGCAGAAAGAGTGAAATATTCCATTCTGAATTGATTCAGAGTTTGGAATTCCTGCAGATTATCTTGATGGTATTCCCGGAGATCAGCGTCATTTACAGTGGTTTTATCAATAAAAATCTGCGGATCAAAATATAGATACTCAACTTCAATTTTCTCAAAGTCCCTCCGGTAAGCCTGTTCGACTTCATGATTATTTATAACCAGTCCTGCTCCAAGCAGTTGCTGTTTTTTTGACAGCAAAAGGTCTGCCCTCATAGAACCTTCGTATTCGTGACGCACAATCCGGTTTTGACTTAAGACAGTTTCATAAGTATCGTAGTCAAACTGTCCGTTCTTTTGGAAAAAGGGTTGCTGGCGGATGAAGTCCTGAAGTTCTAAATCTGTTGCCAAAAGGTTGAGTTCAGCAGCTTCTGTCAGCAGCAGATGCCTGTCAATCAGCTGATTGAAAACTTGTTGACGCAAATTAAGCTGTTCTGCAAATTTTTCTGCATTCTCTCCAAACTGCTGCTGAAAAGAGCGCAACCGGTTTTGATATGCTTCACGGTACTCTTTGAGTAAAATTTCCTGATCATTGACCTTGGCCACAACTTCTTTGCGGTCACCAAAAAAGCTGCCTACACCAAAAGACAACACAAAGGTGACAGCAATAACACCCATGAGAAGTTTGAAAAAAATGCTATTTGAATATTCTCTTAATTCCTGAATCATCCAAGCCTCTTTTTTGTTTTAGTTTTGTAATGTCTGCTTTGTAAGCCTGAGAAACAGGCCCCTTATTAGATTGAATTTCTACCTTTCTTGCAAGCCAAACTCGGTTTTCCAGTTAAAAATTACCAAATTAGTGCTTTTGTCTTCAAGAGCAGGAGAGTCATTATTAATTCGTTTTCAAGTAGTGTGTATGATAAAATAATCATTCCATGTCAAAAACTGACCTCCAGAGAGGGTTTTGTGTGCAGCAGAACGATCTTGCTGAGACCCTCCTAAACCGTTAATTTTTTTGAAGCATAAAAACCTAATGGATGAACTGAAAGAGAAAATCCGTACGATTCCTGACTTTCCAAAACCAGGGATTCAATTCCGGGACATCACAACCCTGCTTGCAGATCCGCAGGCTTTTAAGACTGTAGTGGAGCGCTTCGTCGAGCGTTACCAGGACGAGCAAATTGACTTGGTGGTGGGAGTAGAATCACGAGGCTTTATCATTGGAGCTCCATTGGCTTTGCGTTTGGAGAAGGGCTTTATCCCTGTCCGGAAAGCAGGAAAACTACCCGGCCCCATACACGGAGTTGAATACGACTTAGAGTACGGCACTGACAGGGTGGAGGTTCACCAGGATGCAATTCCATCCGGCAGCAGAGTTTTGATGGTGGATGACCTGTTGGCAACAGGCGGTACGATCGAGGGAAGTTCGAGGCTTATCGAAAAAGCGGGAGGAGTCATCGCTGGCTATGCCTTTGTGATTGAATTAATTGACTTAAAGGGTCGAAACCGTTTGAATCATCCTATTTTTAGCCTCGTGACTTTTGAAGGAGAATGAAGCAGGTGACTGCAGAAACAGGATTCACTGATTACAAAATTAAGCCCTTTGAAACCATTGGTGAGCAAGTCCGGAAATGGCGAGAAGAGGGCCGGAGCCTGGTTTTTACCAACGGTTGTTTTGATTTGCTGCATGCAGGTCATGCCAGATATTTGCAGACAGCATCCACTTTTGGTGATATTTTTATGCTGGGTCTAAATTCTGATTCTTCTGTACAGAAATTAAAAGGTCTCTCGCGGCCAATTATGCCGCAAGCCGATCGCGCTTTTTTGCTCAGTTCACTGGAAGTGATTGACTGTGTTGTGATTTTTGATGAAGAAACTCCTGCACGTTTAATCGAAACTGTGATTCCGGATGTTTTGGTAAAGGGTGGCGACTACCTTGCGGAGGATATCGTGGGATATAATACTGTTACAAAAAATGGAGGCAGGGTGGAAATTGTTCCCCTTGTTGAAGGGAAATCGACCACCAGCATTCTTAACTCAATTATGGAGCAGGCATGATCGCTGTTACGGGCGGAGCAGGATTTATCGGCAGTAATATTATCAAGGGGCTGAATGACGCAGGAGAAGCAGAGATTCTGGTCGTCGATAATTTGAGTAACGGAGAAAAGCACCTCAATCTGAACAGCCTGTCCATTGCAGATTACATCGACAAGAATGATTATTTGAGCAACCTCGACAAGCTCCAAAACGTCAGCACGGTTTTTCATCAGGGTGCCTGCTCTTCGACCACTGAGCAGGACGGCAAATACATGATGTTTAACAATTACGAATATTCCAAAATTCTGCTCAACTATTGCCTGAAAAACAAAATTAATTTTATTTATGCTTCCAGTGCTGCAGTTTACGGCAACGGTGAAAAAGGATTCATTGAGGAACGTGAGTCTGAATATCCGCTGAATGTCTACGGTTTTTCCAAATTTGCCTTTGATAATTATGTACGGCGTATTCTGCCCAAAGCCGAAAGCCAGGTGATGGGGTTACGCTATTTCAATGTTTACGGGCCGCAGGAAAATCACAAAGGGCGAATGGCATCAGTCGCTTTTCATCTTTTTCATCAGCTTCAGGAAACAGGAAAAATGAAACTTTTCGAGGGCAGTGCAGGCTTCAACCGCGATTTTATTCATGTTGCTGATACAGTAAAAATCAATCTGCATTTTTACGAATCGAAAACCAGTGGAATTTTCAACGCCGGAACCGGGAAAACCCGGAGTTTTGAGGATATTGCCACAACCCTACAGCACCTGCATGGCAGCGGAGAGCTCGAAAACATCCCCTTTCCGGAGGATTTACGCGGAAAATACCAGGAGTTCACTGAGGCCGGACTGAATAACTTACGAAGTGCAGGCTTTACTGAAGAATTCATGTCACTCGAAGAAGGTGTGAGGCAATATTATCAGCAGCTTTCCGACACCGATGGACGGTATATTTGAGCATGTCCAGAAGAAATCCATCCAGCAATAATTCCACTTCCGCATTTTCTGAACTTCAGTCGGTGGGTCTTCCGGGTTTTCTTTTTGTTGATCACATTGCAATTGCGGTTTGTGCCGGTGAGTTGGAAAGCCAGCTGAAAATGTACCAGCAGATTGGTTTCAGGGAGTTGTATCGTGAAGAAATGGGCGGTACAGATCAGGTCCGGGAGGTTCTGCTGCAAATCGGAGAAGGTCCGAATTTAATTCAGTTAGTGGAACCCCTGTCTGCAGAATCTCCTGTGCAAAAACAAATTGATAGAAACGGAGGACGCGGCGGATTGGTGCATATTGGTTTCCGGGTAAAAAGTGCACAAGCGGCATTTGATTATCTTAAGGCTCAGGGTTTCCGGATTATTGATGCAGCACCTCGTCCCGGTTCACGCGGCACGACAGTCTTTTTTATTCACCCTAAATCTCATCAGGATACACCTTTCTGGGTGCTCTACGAGGTTGTCGAAGATCCAGATGATGCACGCTGATTCTGCATTATTCAAATCATCGTTGAGATTCTCACTGTAACTTGTTATTCACGCGCACGCTGTCGGTGTACAGGGGGAATGCTTCAAATCTTGTATTTCGTCCAATCGTGGATCTGGAGCCCTGATGACAAAGAAGTCTGTTACCCGTATTTTAGGCTTACATCATAATTAATTAAACAAAAATGAGTTCTGAAGAGCAAAAAGTATTAGTCGTCGGAGGTGCGGGATACATTGGCTCACATGTAGTAAAGGCACTGCGTGACGCAGGAAAATCTCCAGTGGTTTTTGATAATTTAAGCAGCGGACTGCGGGAAAACCTGCTGCCTGAAATTCCATTTATTCTCGGCGACACGCTGTTTCCGGAACAGCTGAAGCCAGCCATGAGTGGTGTGGATTCAATCATCCACATGGCAGCCCTGAAAGCTGCGGGAGAGTCGATGACAGAGCCGGAAAAATATGCAAAAAACAACATCTCTGGAACGGTCAACCTGCTCAATGCCGCAACAGCAGCGAAAGTTAAATATTTCGTTTTTTCCTCTAGTGCAGCAGTTTACGGTGAGCCTCAATACCTTCCTCTGGACGAGGCGCATCCGGCGGAACCTTTGAACTTTTACGGTTACACAAAACTGATAATTGAGAATCTGATCCGATGGTACAGTCAGCTCAGGGGAATGCTCTTTTCGAGTTTGCTCTACTTCAA
>JAKUUI010000047.1 GCA_022448485.1 SAR324 cluster bacterium | reverse complement strand
CACCCGTAGCTCAGCTGGATAGAGCATCAGTTTGCGGTACTGAGGGTCGCAGGTTCGACTCCTGCCGGGTGCGCCAGTAATACAGTAGCTTTCAGATTTTTACATTTCAAAAAAATTCATCTACACCAATTTTGTGCCTTTGAGTTTTAAATACGGCACTAATACTAATCTCTCTACCACAGATTGAATCGTAACAATGCACACGTAAAAAACAAAAGGGATGATGAATGAGAAATCACATCTCATTCGCTGCTGCCTTGCAATATAGTTGTTTATGAACATCAGGAATATGGGGATACTGTTATAGGAGTCATTGATCCGGAGATGATGGTGCAAACAACCGGAAGAACTGATTTAGATGAACTTGCCAAAAGTGTACTCATTAAATTACAAACTGCGCTCAATGCAGTTTGATCTTAAGAAAAATGTCTGGCCGAGAAAAGTTTGCTTTTCATTGATCCTGTGATACACTCGCCTCTGAAATGAAATCAACTGATGTAAAATCAAAAACTAAATCCTGTCAGGTAAGCGGCTTTAACGATGGCAAAAGTGATTGCATTCGCCAGTCAAAAAGGCGGAGTAGGAAAAACAACCTCAGCAGTACATTTAGCAACTGCCTTTGCCCTCGGAGGGTACAAGACACTTCTGGTGGACCTTGATCCACAAGGGTCGGTCCACCACTCTCTCGGAATAGAAAAACAAGATGCATTGGGAATATGTGAAGTATTTTGTAATTCCAACGTTTCACTGCAGGAAATCATCCAAACCGGTAAACATCAAAATCTTGACCTCCTGCTTTCAAACATTCAAGACCTCCTGACAGAGCAAACAGTCAACAAAATCGCTGCCGATTATTACCATCTTGCACAGTGGCTAGAGCTTAATGCCGCAAGCATCTACGACTTTATTATTATAGATGCACCTGCATCCACAAGCTCTCTCAGCATAAACGCAATGCTTGCTGCGCATCTCATTATCGTTCCACTGGAGTGTGAGGCCTTAGCCATAAAATCGCTTAAGCGCTTTTTACAGGCATTTAAGGAACTACAGAGAACAATTGAACCAAGACTGCGTCTGGCAGGTATTTTACTAACTATGTATGACCATGAAATTCTATCCCACCAACAAATTTGCAAACAGATTTACCAGACGTTGGGAGATTCTGTTTTTGAAACCATTATTCCAAATTGTCCACATATTCTGGAAGCAAGTTCTTTAGGAATAGATGTGATTCAGCGCCACTTGAACTCAGCCGGTGCAACAGGATACATTCGCCTTGCTAATGAATTACTGGACCGCTTCCTTTTACCAAAGTCTAAATAAGTAAGCTAGTAAAAACTAGCAGCTACACCGAGATTTTTAAATATCATGACCTGTTGTCAAATTAGCAGTACTGATACATTGTTTGCTAATAAAAAAATTTATTTTCTTAAAATTTGCTAGTTTTTTACGTGTACACCAGCAATTTTAATGAATTAAATGGCTCTCCAATAAATGAGTCTTATCCGGAGCATGAGTGCAGTATTTTGATATCGGCTTTTGGGCTGTGCTGGGCTTGATAACCGGCAGTTTTGTAAATGTTTGCCTTGATCGTTTTCCGCTGCAATTTGCTGATGAAGAAAAACGTTTACGTTTGTTGGAATCGCCTGAGGTAGCTTCCTTCCTGAAACAGCACATCCAAGATCAATCTCTAAATTTCTTCAAACCGGCAAGATCTTTTTGTTTTTCCTGCGGTCATCAGCTCCAATGGTTTGAAAATATTCCCGTTTTATCATTTCTTTTGAACATAGGACGTTGCCGGAAATGCAAGTCCGCTTTTGGTTTAAGAACTATCTGGATCGAAACCACACACGGGCTTTGGTATGCGGTCGTTGGCTGGTTATTTCAGGGCTGGATTTTACCTCTCTGTTTCAGTATTAACTTTTCATTTTTGTTGATTCTGGGATACTGCTGGAATTGTCACCAAGTAAGAAAGATACTTTTTTTTGTAGGAGTAGTTTTGGTGGGAATGAATTATTGCCTTTATTTTTTTTGATAACTGAATGAAAAAACCTCTGCTGACATTGCTCAAAATGCTGGTCGTTGGAGCCATCCTGATTTACCTTATCCGGAGTGGCCGGCTGAATTTTGAGAAATTGCTGCTGTTCCGGGATGCTCCTGAAATACTGACAATAATGGTTGGCGTATTCATTTTAGCAGTAGTACCAATTGCAACATTTCGCTGGTGGCTATTATTGCGGGCGATTGGAGTACCGGTTGAACCGAAACAAACATTTGTGCTGACATGGATCGGCAATTTTTTCAACACTACACTCCCTGGAGCTGTAACTGGAGACGTGGTTAAAGGCTATTACGTCATCAAGGCGCAGCAGGAAGAAGGTCGTACAAGAGCTTTTATGACGCTGCTGATTGACCGTTTTGTAGGATTGTTCGGCTTGATAGTGATGGCATTTTTAGCGCTTATCTTTAATCTCGAACTAATTCTATCTCAAGAACGACTTCACTCTCTGGCATGGATGATTGTCGCTCTTTTTGGAGGAACAGTGCTATTTTATGCAATTGCGTTGTTTCCGTTCAAGAAAGGCCATGACCCATTTCTTCGACTCTTTCAGCGTCTGCCTGCAAGCAAATTCAGCATCAAAGTTTATTCAGCATTCAAAAGATTTCAGCACAAAAAAACAACTTTGTTCTTAACCTTATTACTGTCCATTGGTCTTCACACTTTAATTGCACTGATTTTTTTCCAAGTAGCACATTTGATGGGAATTAAAGAAATGGAATTGGCAACCCAGTTTTTTCTGATGCCGATTGGACTAATCACTGTTGCCATTCCAATTGCACCCGGAGGGATCGGAATCGGACATGTTGCCTTTGAATCACTTTATCAACTTGCCGGTCTTTCAGGAGGTGCAGACATTTTCAATCTTTTCATTATTGTTCAGCTAGGAGTATATCTGTTGGGGGGAATCCCGTATTTTCTTTACAGCAGCGAATATAAAATTCCGGAACATCCTGAAGAAATGCTTAAAGGGAAAGCTGAGCAATAACTAACTCCGGAAGATTCAGCTCCCTACCTGTAAAATCATCAAGTGTTCATGCACACTCGAGGAAAGAGCGTTTAGATCATAACCGCCTTCCAGTATACTCACCATCCTGCCGCCTGCAGACTGCTCTGCCAACAGTTTCAGTTCCTTGGTCAACTCCCGGAAAGTTCGCTCTGTAAGGTTCAGTGAAGCCAAAGGATCATCACGGTGAGCATCAAATCCGGCAGAAACTAAAACAAAATCCGGATTGTATTCAATCAACTTTGGCTGAACCTGAGCGTAATAGGTCTGCAAATATTCTTCGTCCTCCATTCCAGGCGGAACTGGAACATTGAGAGTAAATCCAGTACCTACACCGCTTCCTCTTTCATGAGAAAAACCGGTTCCAGGAAAGCAAGTGAGTGGATCTTGATGCATACTGACGTAAAAAATATCGGCCCGCCTCTCAAAAAAATGCTGTGTGCCGTTTCCGTGGTGCACATCAAAATCAAAAATCAACACCCGCTGAAATCCCATCTCCCTGGTCAAAAACTCTGCTGCTAGGGCAATGTTGTTGAAAAAACAAAAACCCATCGCTGCGTCATATTCTGCATGATGACCAGGCGGACGAACTGCACAAAATGCGTTATCCAGCCGCCTCTCAGCAACCTCAAGAGCTCCATCCAATACTGAACCAACTGCGTATAAAGCCGCATTAAAAGTTTGCGCAGAAATAACACAATCAGGAGTGTGGAGCATACCAGCTCCACTCTCAGAAGCAGATTCAAGTGCAGAAATCAGTTTTTCTGTATGCAACATTTTTATTTCTTGTGATGTTGCAGGACGACCTGACTGCAGTTTAAATTTTTCCAGCAGACCTTCTGACTCAAGTTTTTCATGTATGGCCCTGAGTCGGTTTGCATTTTCCGGATGTGCACCTGTATCGTGCCTTAAGTAAATGGGATTCGTATAAAATCCGGTATTCATTAGGGCTCCAAATAAGTTGGCAATAATTCTATTATTTGTGAATGAGATAAAATTCTAGCTTAATCTGACATTACTACTCAAGACAAAGCAAGCCACGTTTCGTTTTTTATGCTTCACGGATTGTGTTTAAGAAGGAGTTTAGTTAAAATCGAGATAAATAAATTCAGAACTCCGTAATGGACTGTAGTTTTATGGTTTAAAGACAGCAATGGCATTTTTAGAAATTCATACTTTTCCTGATCCAATTTTGAAGCAAAAGTCTCAACCTGTGACAGTTTTTGATCAGGATCTTGATGAAACCACCAAATCCATGTTAGAAACAATGTACGTTTCCAGTGGAATTGGCCTGGCGGCTGTTCAGGTAGGTATCCTCAAACAAATAATTGTGATTGATTTAAAAAGCGGTGAGGAAGACAGCAGCCTGCGAGAGCCGCATGTCTTCATCAATCCTAAAATTGTGGAAAAATCAGGAACTACCTTCTCTGAAGAGGGTTGCTTGAGTGTGATTGAGTTTCGGGCTGAGGTTGAGCGTGCAGAAATAATAACCATTGAATATCAAGATGTTACAGGAAATTATCAAAAACTAGATGCCGAAAACATGATGTCCATTTGTCTACAGCACGAAATCGACCATTTGAATGGCATTTTATTCATAGATCATTTACCTTTGCTAAAACAGAAAATGGTAAAAAAACGGCTGACAAAGCTCGGTAATAATGAAGCATGAATTTGCAACGCCTATTTTTCTACACTATTTTTGTTTCTTTTTGGTTTTTTCTATTTTTCGGAAGTACGGCGGCATTTGCCGATGAGATAGATTATGCGCATGCCATTATCACAACATCTGCGGGAAATGAGATTCCGGTAGAAGTAGCAGACACAGTTGAAAAACGAAGTTTGGGGCTGGGAAATCGACCGGGTCTGAAAAAAGGTTGGGGAATGTTGTTCGTCTTTGAAAAACGAAAACTCCATCGTTTTTGGATGAAAAAAATGCAATTCTCCCTGGACATTATTTGGTTGGACAACCACAAAATTGTTCACATTCTCCGGAATATTCAACCAGCGATTTCCGGAGAAAAACCTCAAACTATGTCACCTCCAGTGCCTGCTAATTTTGTGCTGGAGATTGATGCTGGACGTGCCTCTGAACTCAAACTACAATTAGGGCACCGTGTGCAGTATCAGTTTTAAAACTTGTAAAACAATTCAAAATTCAATAACAATATCAATATAATGACTAAATCACAAATTATTTGCGTTGTGGATGACGAGCCGGCAATTCGGGAGACACTTGAAAATGTTCTCTCCGATGAAGGATATCCTGTGATGTCCTGTGAGGACTCTGAATGTTTTTATCAAGAGTTGGAACAACAAACTCCGGCATTGGTGCTGTTGGATATCTGGCTGCCTGGAACGGATGGTATGGCAGTTCTCAGTCGGTTGCGGGAAACTCACCCTGATCTGCCGGTTATAATGATGAGCGGACACGCAGGCATTGATGCAGCAGTGAACGCTATTAAGCTGGGTGCTGTCGATTTTATGGAAAAACCATTGCAGCTTGAAATTTTACTCGACAAAATTGCAATTGTTCTCTCCAACAAACCTCCCGATAAAATAAAAGATCTTGCATCAGACACTCGGATGGAAGTGGCAAAGATTATCAATCCTAATGTCCCCTCAGGAGCAGTTCAGCTTGAAGAGTCAGAGAGGCCGCAACGCACACTAAAGGGTAATGTTGTTTTGAATGGAAAAGGTCTTTTGACCGGCCGAAACACAGGCGTTATTCTAAGTCCGCTTGATCCGAATTCCGGTATCGTTTTCCAAACGTTGGATGACACATCTTTATCTGCACATATCACAAATATTGAAAATTTTGATCAATCTGTGGCGAAACAATCTTTCAGCGCCAATTCGACGGTATTAGCACGCGAAAATCGTCGGGTTAGGACAGTAGAACATTTGATGGCCTCCTTGCATATGGCTGGCATTACCAACGTTTTAGCCAAAGTAGATGAGGAAATTCCAAATATCGACGGCTCCGCTAACGATTTTAGTGAACTTATCAAAGAGGCCGGTATACAGGATCAGGAGGTCCCGGCAAAAGATGCTGTTGTTTTGGAGCCAATCCAGGTGGGACGGAAAAAACTGGAGGAAAAACATCTCTATGCGGAACCTTTTGACGGTTTTGAAGTTAAGATGCGTGTCGATTATTCAGCACCAATTGGTGAGCAGAAATTAATTTTTAATTCTGATCAGGATTCATTCGACCTTGAAATAGCACCCGCACGTTCATTCAATACCTTCGAAAATATTGACTTGGCACAAAAAAAAGGAACCGTCGGCAGCGGCTATCTTGATTCGCATATCATCATGCATGAAGGAAAGGTAATCAACACAGACTTACGCTATCCGGATGAATTTGTACGTCACAAAATCCTGGATCTCATCGGAGACCTCTATCTGCTCGGCTATCCCTTGCGAGGTAGAGTCGTTGCCAACATGACGTCACATGGCTACAATCAGGCATTGGTCCAAAAACTCCATGTTGCTTTGACTACCTGAAAATAATATGCGCCACCGAGCTCGATCATACGCACTGCAAGCACTTTATCAGGCAGAACTGCTTCAAAGTAAAGCCATGAAACATGCCGATCGTTTTTTGGATCAACTTGAAACGAGTCAGGAAGTAAAAGAATTTGCACGGGAGTTGGTGGAGGGTACCCTTCGGCATCGCAAACACCTTGATCGATATTTACGACGCAATCTGGAGCATTGGAAACTCAGCCGCCTCTCAACAACGGTCCGGAACATTTTACGACTGGCAGCCTATGAACTTTATCACCATCCGGAGCTGTCCCACAGCGTTATCATCAATGAAGCAGTAGAACTCTGTAAAGATTTTGTGGACGACACATCACACGGTTTGACAAACCGCGTATTGCAGAAAGTCTATAACCAAATTTCGCAAGAGAAAAAACAAAAGCAATTACAATAATAGAAAAAATTCAAAATAAGCCGGGCAAAAAGACGAAAGAAAATAAACCAAAATATTAACGTTAGCGGTTTAGTGTTTTTGTTCGTTTTATAGATTATTGACGAAACAAAGCCTATACAGCATTACTCATCTGCCAGTTTCTCCAATTTTTCTCCTGTCACCCGAAACATAGTCCATTCGTTCAAAGGTGACGCTCCCATTTTCTGATAAAATTTAATCGACGGTTCATTCCAGTTAAGAACGGACCATTCTAAACGCCCCCCGCCAATTTCCCTTGTGCGTTGTGCTGTACGGCGCAGCAACGCTTTCCCAACACCTTTCCCCCGCGCGCTTTCCCGCACATACAGATCTTCCAAATAAATTCCTGGGCGACCCAAAAAAGTGGAAAACGTGCGGAAGTATAAAGCAAATCCCAAAGTCTGTTTTTTGTCAAAGGCGATTTGTACTTCTGCCGGCGAGTTTAAACCAAAAAGTGTTACCTCCAGCAATTCCTCAGTTGCAACCACCTCGCCAGAGAGATGCTCATATTCGGCCAGAGCTTTAATCAATTCTAAAATAACGGGCAGATCCTCAAGATCGGCTTGCCGTATTTCAAAGTCAGTTTGAATTTCTGTCATGGAATTTCCATTTAGTGAATTGAATATTGATTGAGAATTTTTTCATAGTTCCGAACTTCTTTTAAATTGCCACGTTTGCGGAAACCCTGGATCAGAATGTTGCATTTTTGCTGAAGAATTAGAATTGCCGCAGAGCGGTCTCCCGGTCGCAGACTTTCAGTGTTCAGGATTTTCTGCAGGGACTGAACACGGTAGCGGTCAATCCCCCACTCTCTTTGTGAAAGTTGATCTGCATGACCTCCATGACGAGTCATCAATTTTTCATTCAGCAACGCAACCGGATACTGAGCGCAGAGACGCAGCCAAAGATCATAGTCCTCACAAACCGGCAGTCTTTCATCAAACAAACCATGAGCTTCAAGAAGTTCACGTCGCAGAAGCACAGTTGAAGGAGCCATCAAACACAGAGCCAAACTTGGCTGAAAAATCCAACCTTCTCGTTTCTGGTGCTTCCTTTTCGAATTGATCCTAACTCCGTTTCTGATCCAAACTTCATCTGTAAAATGAATCGGACAATCCGTGCGAATTTTGGACTGTTCGATTTGTTTCTGCAATTTTTTCGGATGCCAAAAATCGTCTGAATCCAAAAAAGCAACCCATTCGCTGTCGCTGTTTGAAATTGCAGCATTTCTTGCGGCGCTGACTCCTAGGTTTTTTGGAAAAAGAATCTTCTCAATTTTACCGGAATAGCGTTCGAGAATTTCCGCAGAAGAATCAGTAGAGGCATCATCCACCACAATCAACTCAAAATCACAAAAAGTCTGTGTCAAAACCGATTCAATGGATGTTTCCAACCATTCTGCACGATTCCATGTCGGCAAGATTACAGTTACATTCGGCATTACACAATCATAAAATAACAGCAAGAGGACACAAGTTGAATCCAGAAATTTTCTTGACTCCTTTTCAATACCCCCATAATGTATCTATAACACATTCAAATTATTGAGGAGAATCCGATGCATCCAAGTCACGAAAATCAGCTTGTCCGCCTGAAAAAAGTTGAGGGTCAGATTCGCGGAATCCAAACCATGATTGATGAACAGCGATATTGTATGGACATCCTGTCGCAAATAAGGGCGGTAACAGGTGCAATGCGTAAAATAGAGTCCGGGATTTTAGCAAGTCACTTGCAGCACTGTGTCAATGATGCAATTACATCGAACAATTCGAAAGAGGCTGCTGTGAAAATTAAAGAAATCAAACGTCTCTTTGAAAAAATGAGTTAAGTACTAAGACGTTCTACGCTGCTTTTTACTGAGTTGTTGAAAAAAAAATACCAAGCCAATCCTGCCGCCTGCAGTAGTACCAATGCACCAATTGCAGCCTGATAACTTTCCGGATCATAACCGCTTCCAGTAGGCGGCCACATTTCAATAATGACGCCTATGCCCCATTGTAGAATAAATGCACTTGTAAATATCAAAAAATTCAAAATAGTGCTTACACGTCCGGAAAAATTTTTTGGGAATATTTGTGCATAGCCGGCAAAGATCAGAATACTTGAAGTCCCAAAAAAGCCGAAAAGAATAACAAGAAGCAGGGGACTGCTGATCCAACCATAGGCCATTGCAGACTGTGTTAACAAAAATAGAGTCATCCCAAAAACACCAATTGTAATCGGACGGAAGTCAAAAAGCTGAGAAACCCGCTCGGCAATAATCCCAAGCGACAAAAATCCCGTTATTGAAGCCATCGTCATTGCAAACAAAAGTTGAGCCGCCGAATCAACACCAATACCTGCAACATCTCTTAACCAGGGCTTTATCCAGAGTCCGTGAATGGCCATATTTGTTCCACCTGAAATTGCCGCAAAAGGTGCAATACTCCAGAACACAGGGCTCCTGAAAACTTTTCCTATTTCTTTGAATTGTGTGATCAGCTCAGGCTGTTGTTCAACAGCATTTTGCTTTTCAGGTAAAAGCCCCCAAACAATAATTGCCGAAAAAACAGTAATGATGGCCAGTATGGCAAAAATACCACGCCAATCCGAGAATGAAAGTGCGCTCTGCAAGGGAGTTGTCGCTCCGAGTGCTCCCAATCCTCCCGCAACCATTTGTAAACCATTGATCATTGGTAAGCGTTCACTGGGAAACCAAATAACGTAGGCCTTGAAAGCCGCCATCAAACAGGCTGAAACTCCAAGCCCAATTAACAATCTTCCAAAAATCAATCCTAAAAGAGAATCTGACTGGGAAAAAATCCATGCTCCCATTGCAGCAAACAGAAGCAAAATCGCTTCTGTGCGCCGCGGACCATAACGGTCAAGCAAAATCCCCAAAGGCAGCTGAAATGCAGCAAAAGAAAAAAAATAAACGCTGGTCAGGAGTCCGAGCTCCGCAGGGCCGAGTCCAAGCTCACGAACAAGATCAGCCTCAATAATCGCATTTGCGTTGCGGAAAAAATATGAAATGGCATAACCTAAGGCAAAAGGTAAATAAACGCGGGCAAAGAACATCTTCTCAAAATATTAGGCTTCAGAATTTTAGAGAAACCACAGAGTCATTGTGGTGAGAGGGAGCAGACGTGCGTATCAGAATTCAATACCAATTCTGGCGCGAATTCCTTTATCGAAATGATGCTTGATTTTCTTCATTTCCGTAACCAGATCTGCACGTTCAACGAGTTCCTCATGAGCGTAGCGCCCAGTAAAAACCAGTTCTACATTCTTAGGGCGTTCCTCCACAATTTCAATAGCTTTTTCCACAGAAAGCAAACCCCGAAAAATGCAATAATTTATTTCATCCGCAATGATCAGGTCATACTTTCCGGACTTCACTTTTTCGTGCAGATCATCCATTTCCGGTTTCATTTTTTCTTTCATCGTTTCCACATCTTCCGGAATTGTCTTGCTCACACAAAGAGCCCAATAGTGCGGTACATTTCTGAAGGTCAGATTTGGATGAAAGTTTTCCGGACAGAGTTTCAATTCTCCCGTTTTCCAGCGAGGTTTGAGCATCCGTACATAATAAACGTGCATTCCTGTACCCAGCGCCCGCAGCATCAGTCCCAGCGAAGCAGTGCTTTTCCCCTTGCCTTCTCCCGTATATATTTGAAATGCACCCTGTTTAATTTTTGGACGTTTCGGGATATTCATTCCACCAACAGTATTCTCTGTCGCTAAGTCTTTAATTGTGTCTGTCATGTATGTTTTCTGAATTTATGTTGATCTTCTTAATTCTGAATAATTTTTTCCACCTCACAATGCTCTTCCAGGAACTCGGCCAACTCATCCATTTCTTGCTCTTTTGTTTCCTGAAAAGAAAACGGAATGACAAAAGATTCTGAAGTCAACAAAGCCAACAGACGCTGAGTCACTTCAGGACTTTCCAGCCAACCGTGAATGTAGGTACCGATTATTTTTTGTTCACGCTCAATTACACCGAGCGAAGAATCATTTTTAACCAGTGTTTCTTGCGGAGAGCTTTGAAATACGGTGCGCCCCAAATGGATTTCATAACCCATCCATTCTAAACCATCCAGCCAGTTTTCCCCTTGATATGTGCGACGTACAAGTTGTTTGTCACCTTCCAGAATTGTGGTCATTGGCAGCAGTCCCAGTCCGGATTCGTAATCACTCGCACCGGACGTTTCGGCGGATTCCATATTTTTCGGATCATCGACCGAGCGCCCCAACATTTGAAAACCGCCGCAGATTCCCAAAATCCAAGTCTGTCCACTTAGGTTTTTCAGTTTTTCCGCAAATCCGCTTTCATGCAAAAAACGCAAATCCGCGAGCGTGTTTTTGCTTCCCGGAAGAATTATCAGATCTGCACTTTCTAGATCTGAAACATTTTTGATGAAGCGCACTGATATTCCGTCAATCAGTTTGAGGGGATCAAAATCGGTGAAGTTAGAAATGTGAGGTAAACGAATAATCGCCACATCAAGTTTTGCATCCGAATGAATCTTTGATTGCAAATTCTGCGAATCTTCATCCTCAAGTTGCATTTCACGCCACGGAATCACACCGAGTACAGGTACAGGTACAATTACACTAAACTGTTTAATTCCGGGTTCCAAAAGAGAAACATCACCTCTAAATTTATTGATCAGCATCCCATGCAGTAACGGCTGATACCGAGCCTGAATCAAGTCGTAAGTGCCTTTAAGCCAGGCAAAGACGCCGCCGCGGTCGATGTCTCCGACAAGCAGAACTTTTGCACCTGCATGTTCTGCCATTCGCATATTGACAATATCGGTCGCCTGCAAATTAATTTCCGCCGGACTCCCAGCACCTTCCATCACGATCCAGTCAGATTCAGATTTCAGCGAACCAAAGGCATCTTTGGCAATCCGGAAATTTTCTTCCGCAAGCGTGTAATATTCTCGGGCGGAACAAGTACACACAACTTTTCCCATACGAATCAACTGGGAAGTTCCGGAACCTTGCGGCTTGAGCAAAATCGGGTTCATACGCACATCCGGCAGCACTCCGCAAGCTTCAGCCTGAACAATTTGCGCCCGCCCCATTTCCAAACCTTCCTGTGTTACTCCGGAATTTAGTGCCATATTTTGTGCTTTGAAAGGCAGCACCCGGAATCCCCGATTTTTGAGCAGACGGCAAAATCCAGCCGCCAAAACACTTTTCCCGACTCCCGAACCTGTGCCTTGGAACATTAATATGTTTGGCATTTTTGCAACTCTATTACTCCATCCATTTTGGAACCGGTAAATTTTTATCCCGCAAAAACACTGGATTGAAGAGCTTGGATTGGTAACGTATTCCAGAATCCGCAAGGATGGTGACAATCGTTTTTCCGGGTCCAAGTTCTTTTGCCAGACGAATTGCTCCGGCAACGTTGATTCCAGAAGATGCTCCCAAACATAGTCCCTCTTCTTTCAAAAGTTCAAAGCAAATCGGCAGAGCTTCTTCATCAGAAATTTGAAAAGATTGGTCAACGGGTGCATCTTGTAAATTGGCAGTAATGCGCCCCTGTCCGATACCTTCAGTGATGGAACTCCCCCAGCTAGAAAGTTCACCGCTAGTGTAATAGGAATGCAGAGCCGCACCCAGTGGATCGGCAAGCCCAATGATTATTTCCGGGTTGCGCTCTTTCAGAAACATGCCTGTTCCAGCCAAAGTTCCTCCTGTACCAACTGCGCAAATGAACGCATCAACTTTTCCTGCCGTTTGCTTATAAATTTCCGGACCGGTATTTTCAAAGTGACCTTGACGGTTTGCAACGTTATCAAACTGATTGGCCCAGATGGCACCGTTTGGTTCTGTTTCAGCTAGTTCTTCAGCGATCCGTCCTGAGACTTTGACATAGTTGTTATCATCACGATATGGCACTGCCGAAACTTCCCGCAAATCTGCGCCACAAAGGCGCAGCATATCTTTTTTCTCCTGACTTTGAGTCTCAGGAATTACAATTACGGTGCGGTATCCCAATGAATTTCCAACCAGAGCCAGGCCGATACCGGTATTTCCTGCAGTGCCTTCGACAATTACTCCTCCCGGTCGCAAAAGTCCTCGCACTTCTGCATCCAGAACAATCGCCTTTGCTGCCCGATCTTTGACTGACCCTCCAGGATTCATAAACTCAGCCTTTCCTAAGATAGTACAACCGGTCTGTTCAGAAGCTTCGCGAAGTTTGATCAGTGGAGTATTGCCAACGGCTTCTAGAAAATCATTTCGAATCATGTAAAGTTTGTGGAGTCATTTTTGAAAGAATTTGAAAAAGAAATTTTAACACAGAGGGTACCTGGAACACAGAGAAAAAAAAGGAGGGATTTAGGTTCTTAGAAATTTAGACTACAGAAAAAACTTCACAGTCTAAAAAAACTACATTCTAAAAGCCTAATCAGGCCGAAGCAGCTGCCATTGATTCGGAAGTATCCGGAACCAGCTTTTGATAGAAATAACCCGAAGCCGCACCGAGCACCATCCAGAAAAATGCAGAAGTGACCAGAGAAGCAACCGCAAATTGTGCAGAAAGCTCTGCGGGAATAAGGCTTTCAAGCAGATGTGGCTGCGGCGCTCCGATGATATGCGGAGAAACAAGTAGTGCAACTGCTGCAATTTTTGGTATTATGGTTTTGGTTTCCGTGAAAAGACCAATGCCAATTACAGTGGCAAGTACAGTTCCAAACCACCATACATGGCGCGACTCCAGGGCCGCTGCTGTCATCCCAGGCAGTTCCGGAGGCTGTCCTAAAGCCGGAGCAACAGAAAAAACAACAAAACCCGCCGCGCCCCAGAGCAATCCGGAATTTATGTCTACGTGTTTTCCACGTAGCAAATAAACGGCAACGAGCATCAGGCTGAAGGCAATACCGATAACAATGTTGGAAACAGCGGTATAAAAAATGCGCTCTGAACCATTTTCAGGAGCCCAACTTTCTGCTGAATGATTATGAGCAACTCCCGAATGTTCATGTGTTGGAGCCAGTGTTTCGTGAAGCTCTTCCATTTTCATGTGAGTAGCAAGTGGTGTCCCATTCAAAACGTGATCATGTTCAATTCCTGAACTTGCATGAGTATGAGGAACGGCAATTTGACCTAATTCATACTTTTCCGCCTCAAGAATCAGCGGAGTGACCTGTAGCATTTGTGCTCCGGTAAGAAGCAGCCCAGCCACAAAACCAGTCAAAACGACCGTCGTCAAAACTTTTGATATCATTTGATTCCTCTGTAAATAAGGGTTAGTGACACGGGAAAGTGGCCGCGTGTCGAGTATCGTGTGCCGCATTGTGCAGGAAGCCACCTGAACCCTGGGCAAAGCCGACAGTGAAAATGAGAACCAACCCTGCCAAAATCAACAGCAGCGCAGCAGTCATGCGTCTGGTCGAAACTCCGGCATCACTCGTGGCCGGAGTACTGAAAGTTCCAGAGGTAATTGTTTTAGTTGTCATAGAGATCTCCTTAACTTTAAGGGATTAAAGTATGAAACAAACCGGGTAAACAAGCAAAAAAGAGTAGGACTACAGAAAGCCGTTGATTCCACTCACTATTTGCCTCGAACAGTCTGTTTGGGAATTTCAAGGCAGGTCTCCTGACTTATGAAAGTGAATAAAAACGCCTTCCCAAAAATAAACGTTGCATCAATTTCCAGTGGCTTATGTTTTTATTTTTTCCAATTACAGTTACGAGGATAGTTCCCGAATCACACGGGATTCCCTTCTATTCCGCACGGAAAAGCAACACTTACTTCTTTTTACGGAATACCTTGAGTATAGAGTAATTATAACCCACCCGCTTTAACTGTCAAGTAAAAAATAACAGCTGATCGGCTTGGCCCCAAACGCTCCAAAGAATCAAAAAGCGCAGTATCCCCGAGAAAGATACCAATGAGTCCGGATATATCATCAGCGTTTGAATTGTTGTACCTGTGAATTTCCACCAGTCTCCGGTCAGTGCTGAAACTCCGGCAAGCATCAAAAACACCAGAGACATGCGAACCCTAGTTAAAGGCCAGCGCCCCTATTTTTCGGATAGGATTGATTTAAATCAAACCTCCAATGACCCAACACAGCGCGGCG
>JAKUUI010000046.1 GCA_022448485.1 SAR324 cluster bacterium | reverse complement strand
CTTCCTGTGACATGCAGATTGCAGTTTGGTGTTTTGTAACCGTGTCCATTGTAGCACTAAGTAAATGGATGTTGCATTCGAGTGTTTGGGTTATTTTGCTTTTTTACAGATACTTCACCAGGTAGCACATTGGAATACCCGGGAAGGAGAAGGACATCATATCAAAAGTGAAATTGTCCTCTATACGGTATTTTAGCATTTTTTCTTTTATTGATGATTTTAATTATGAAGGTTGTCTAAAAAGTCACAAACGATGAACTAGTAATAAGTCAAAATACCAGAGTTGTTTGAGGGTGCTATATAAGCGGGATTCTATTATTATGGATACTTACAAATTCCTTGATTCCCAGACTACTATCAGGTTGAGGACAATCTTCGTTGGAATGACAACTTTTTTCATTTTTGTCTGAGCAGTATCTACAAGATATGTCATCACACAGTCTCAAAGAACACAGAGGGCTGTTATCATAACATATTCTCAGTTTCTTTTGCGATTCTGTGGTGATTTTTTGCGAGCAGGGACTTTTCAATCTTGCATGGATAATGAAAAATAATTGACACTAAGAATCAAATATTACACGCTTAATGTCAAGTTGTTTGCTGGAGGTGGAAGAATCGTATATAAAAAAATAAAACAATAAAAATCGAAAAAATATTTTCTTTTGTACATTGCTTGCTTTATATCTGGAACTTTGACTTGTTCTCAAAATTGGTTCCAGCTAGTATCGACGGTTTTCTGCACGATACTGTTTCTGTAACTATTTGGAAAGTATTGAATTTATGATCAAAAAACAATACTGCATTTTAGTCATGCTGTTTGCGGTTTTCGGGCTTCCAAACACCACAAGTGCAGTTAGCTGTAAGGAGTTGAATACTCCAGCTAAGATAAAATCATTCATTAATGAATCATATCAGTCAAATCCACTATTGCGGAAGAATGTTAGTTTAACACTTATTTTAGATGCCTGTGAGGGTAAAGTGTGCAGGTCAAAAAGTAAGCGAGCTGCACAGAAAGAAATACTCCGGATACAAAAGTTTGAAAAAAAACGGCGCATTTTTGCCGAGAAAGGACCCAATGCACCACGTTGTGTGATTCATCGTGGCGGGCGGCAATTTGTCTGCTCAAGTTGCGGAATTGTTTCCAATGAAAGTTGCCGCAGTTTCCCTTCAGACAGAAGCACGATTTTTCCCGGAACAAACATTGATTCGGCGGACTTTGCCATAACTGCCAAAGATGCAAAGAACATGAGCTGTTCGAAACTGAAAAATCCAAAATTTATTAAAATCGAAACATTAATTGATGTCAAATCTGCGGAAAACGGTAAAACATATGACAAGGTGCTGAGTTATTATGACAAGGAAAAAGAGGCGCCTATCATGATAAATTTTTTTGCAGATAAAGTCCTCCGTAAAGTTTATCGATTTTTCCCAAAATATTATGTCAAGGTTGGAGGGAAATGGATCTCAACAGTTATGCGTGTCCGCACAACCCAGGGTAACGAGAAAAAATTCATTTTTGAAACCCTGACTCATGTCCAGAAAAAGAATGGAAAACTAAAACTGTATCTCGATTTACCTGCCGATCCTGATCTCAAAAATGTGCCTCCTGAATCGCTGTTCAGCACAGACTGAATATTCTCAAACCGGTTCCCCGGAAGCAGTATTTTTCCCCCGCTTGACCTGTAAACCAGTCTTGCTGGCGTTGTTGCCTGTTCTTATTCCCCTTGCCTTATTCTTTTCTGCTCCATCTGCATTTTGCCAGGATATGAGCGATCCAGAGTTCGTGGAGAGCTTGGAAGAAGATCCTCTTACAGAGACAGGATCGGATTCTAGTATTGAAGAAGATCCTCTTGCAGAGACAGAACCGGATCCTAGTTTTGAAGAAGATCCTCTTGCAGAGACAGGACCGGATCTTGAACTTGAAGAAGATCCCCTAGCTGAGACTGGTCCAGTTCCTGGTCTGGAAGAAGATCCCCTAGCTGAGACTGTTCCAGTTCTTGGTCTGGAAGAAGATCCTTTTACTGAAACAGAACCGGATCTTGGCATGGACGCAGACCCGTTTGATGTAGAATCACCTCAAGTTGATCAAAAAGAGACTCAACAAATTGATGAAACAGAAAATCTGGAAAGTGAAGATCAATTTGAAGAACAGGAAGAAATGCAACCAAGAGTTACTTTTAGCCATAAAGTTACAACTGTGTTCGGTGGCAGTGATACTAAGGGTTTAGTTATGTTGGACCCATTGCTGGATGAGATCAAGGAAGTCCGTTTTGTGTCCACTTATGACCAGTCTGCAAAAGTACAAATATCTCCGCTGCAGTACAATTATTTCCGTCTTTCCATCAGTTTCATGCAAAACTATGAGTTGAAGAAAAAGCGTATTTTTGACGGTTATGCCAGTTTACGCGAAATTTACACAAATTTCCGTAAAGGTGCCCACCAGATACGTTATGGGACCCAGATTTTCAGTCTGGGAAGAGTGGATTTAGATAATGTTATTGATGTTTTGCATATGAACAACATAATGGGACTTTATACTTTTGATCCAGATAAATCTAAGGATTCAATTCCCGCTGTGAGATACAACTGGTTCCGCGGGTCACATACTGCCACTGTATATCTATCACCTATCCGTCAGCAAACTTTTGGCATGAGGTTTACTGAATTTCGTGAAGAAGTAGAAAAAAAAGAAAATGATGATGAGGAGAAACATGTTTCATTTTTGCGTGACTATTATGGCCTGCAATATCAATGGACGGGCGATAATTTCGATGCAAGGATCGGCATGTTTCATTGGTTTGATTCAAATCCATTTATTAAGCTTGAATATCAAAGAGTAACAGACACTGGGGCAGGCACACTGCAAGGATCTTTTGAGAAAATGCTTAGTAGTTACAATGAGAAGGAATCACGGGCTGATTTTTTAACGTTTGAAACGGAGGCAATATGGAGCGATATGGTATGGAAATTGGAGTCAGGCATATTCAAGGAAAGAAACTTGTATTCCTATGAAATTCCGGAAAGCGCAAACATTCGTCTTTCGACTGTCAGGACACCTCATGTTGCCTGGGCAACTTCGTTTGAGAGGACTTTCCCGTATTTTTATTGGCTAATGATATATTCACATCGCAAGTCGTTTGATGTTCCGGCAAACTCACATGTTTTTTTGTATGAAAACGAGTCAGCTCTTGTTCCCCAAAAAAGGGACGTAGTACGGAATCAAGCTTCTGGTGTTGTAGTCCTGAAAACTCCTGATAATTCTCTGCGTATAACCCTGCTTAATTATATGACATGGCCCTTCAAACAGAATGGTTTTGCCTCGCTTTTCACATGGGATAATTACAAAGACAATTTAGCACTAGAACTTAAGATTTTTCGTTTGGCAACAGAAAAACAAAAAATGTTAGATCGTAAAATTGAAACAAATCAGATATTTTTAACCTACACACAAAAATTTACTGCATACTGATGTCTCCATGTTCGTCCGCATTTTCACCACAGTAAATCAGTTCCCTAAAACAATCCTGTTGGTCGTCTTGGCCTTGAGTGCCTTCTTTTTGGTGCAGGCAAAGGATGGATTGTTTGATCCTCAAACGGGAAGATTACTCATCAACAGTACGATTGAGCCTTTCATTGAGCGTGACTCAGGTGCCTACCAGCAATTCCTTGATGCCAGAAAAGCATTTGGCAGTGAAGAGGTAGTGGTGATTGCTCTGCACAATAAAGAAAGAAAGCCGGTAGGGCTTGAATTTCTGCTGACACTGGCCCACTTGAAATCAGAAATTGAAACAACTGTTCCCGGCATTTCAAAAGCCCTGAGCATGTTAGACATTCCGCAAGCTTCTGGTGTTTGTGCGGGAAAATCTTATTTTCATCAAATGGGTATTGGATCCGTTTGTGTTTCTGTTTTGGATAAATATGAGAATGACATTGCTTGCCTGAGCAGTTCATCTTCTGATAAATCTTCACAATTGGAAACAGAGGAAGGTCTTGAAGAAAGCCTTGAAGAAGGTTTAGATGAGAGCCTGGAAGGTACACCAGAAAAAAGCTTGGAGGAAAATTTGGAAGAAAGTACAGATGATTCCGGTGGTGTTCAGCCTGTAACAGAAACGACTGAGGAATCTATTCTGGATTGTTCGCTTGCAAAATCCGGTAAAAGTATGGAGGAATTACGGGATGAGTCAGAAGTTGAAGTCAACAAAATTGTCAGCAGCTTGAAAAATCATCCTCTCTTTGAAGGGGATGTGCTTTCCAAAGATTTGAGCACAGCCGCAATGATTCTCTCGTTCAATCCCGGATCAAAGCCTGAATCTGACAAGACCCAAACAATTCTGAAAGAACTGCTGGCAAAGTACCAGAAAGACTCTGAAATAGCTGAAAATCTGCGAATAGCTTATGCAGGACAGCCTCGGCAAATCAATAAGGCCGGAGAAATGATTGGCCAGGACATGGAAAACATTTTTCCGCTAAGTTTGGTTCTGATTGTCGTCGTTCTTTTCTTGTCATTTCGGAGTTTGCAGACTGTAATTGTGCCACTGGCAGTTGTCTTATGTGGAACTCTCTGGACGGCCGGTATAATCGGTTTGATAGGAGGTGAGCTTAATTTGGTAACCATGGTCTGTGCGCCGATAATACTTTGTGTTGGAAGCGCTTACGTAATCAAGTTCCTCAATCAATATCAGACCGAATCAATGAAAATTCGGGAAGCAAAGATCCCCGGGGAACCTAAGACAACAATTCCGGAAGTGATTTTCGCAACCCTTACTTCCGTAACCGTTCCTGTTACTGTGACAGCCATCACAACAGTCGTAGGTTTTCTTGCACTAGTGGTTAGCCCCATTCCGGCAGTTCAGCAACTGGGGTTCTATTCAAGTATAGGCATAGTATCCATCAATTTATTTACGCTCACACTCGCACCTGCTTTGCTGCACTACATCCACATTCCCGAGATAGTACCAACGGAAATGTACAGCGGACTGCTCAATCGTTTTTTTCAGGTAATTGTTGAATGGCTCCGGCTTCACTCCAAACGTTTGATTTGGATTTGGCTTATAATTGCGGCCTTTGCAGCATTAGGCATGTTGGGGTTGAGTATAAACAGTTCTACAAAGACTTTTCCGGATGACAGTCAAATAGTAAAAGACTTACATTTGATCGAAGATGAATTAGCTGGCACAGATGCGTTGCGCTTATTATTCAAGGCGGAACCTGACAGTGAAAATCAGGAAGATCCTTCATACAATCCTTTGAAAACTGCAAAAACGATTTTTGGTCTCAGGGATCTTCAGGATTGGCTTTTTCAGGTAAATGGAGCCACTGAAATTGGGAATATTGAGGGGCTAAGAATTGATAAAATCCATTCTCCCGTAGATGTTCTGGACCACTACCGCAGAGGGCTAGAGAAGTTGTCTGATAAAGAGGTGGTTCAATTTTATGAGAGAACCAGTACAAATGGTCCCAAATTTTTAAGTGATTCAGAGGAAGTTCTTCAAGTCACCGTGAGAATGCGCAGTAGTGGATCTACCTCTTTTCTGGCATTGAGGGATTTGCTTATTCAAAAGGTTCCGGAATTATTACCTCATTTACAGTTCAGCTATACAGGTGGTGGAGTGCTATCCAGTGAATCCGCAAACAACATTGCTCAGGGTCAAATAAATAGCGTGATTTTAGCGTTGGCAATAGTATTCGCCATGCTATCCATACTCTTTCTTTCCTGGAAGATGGGCGTGATTGCCCTGTTTCCGAATGTGATAACCATCCTGATATTTTTCGGGTCACTGGGCTGGCTTGATATTCCAATCGGAGTGACGATTTCAGTGATTGCTGCGATTGCCCTGGGAATCGGAGTAGACGACACTATCCATTTTCTAAGTCACTACAACGATAATGCCAATAAATTACGGAATAAAAGGAAGGCATCGTTGAAAACCTTGCCGGTAGTTGGGCGTGCGATGCTCTTTTCGACTATAGCTCTATCAGCAGGATTCATCCTGTTTGTACAATCTGAAATGGAATCTGTAGTTTTATTTGGAACTTTCACAGCTTTTACCCTGCTCGCCTGTTTGGCAACTGACATGACGTTTTTGCCTTCAGTTGTGATGGAAACAGGTTTGATCACAGTTTGGGATTATGTCGGGCTGAAATTTGACGAGAAATTTATAGAAGGAATTGATCTGTTTCAGAACATGACTGTCAGAGAAGCAAAAATTGCAAGTCTGATGGCCTACACGGTAGACTTGGAACCCAGAGCTTTGCTCTTTTCACAGGGAGATATTGGTGACGAAATGTATGTGGTTTTGGACGGATCGATTTCAATCTTTCTGGAAAAAGACGGAAAGCGCACAGACCTGGTCCGATTAGAAAAGGGGCATACGTTTGGTGAAATGGGACTGTTCAGGAAGGCTGAACGAAGCGCAAGTGCAGAAGCTGTTGAAAAAACGAGACTATTGGTGGTTAATCGTGATTGCTTGGAACCTCTGAAAAAGCGTAATCCAATAATTGCTGCAAAACTGTTTTTAAACTTGGCCAACCGTCTTCAATCGTCACTGAAGGAGACAGATGAGCGGATGCTTGCTCAAAAAGACTTTGACCTTACAACACTTGAGGCCAAGTTAAACGAGAACGTGGATCTAGAGCAGAAAGAAATGTCGGTTGAACCTGCAGAATTTTGGGAGAATCTTGGCAATAAGTGGCACAAAAAAATAATATCATTTAGTGATTCATACTCAGTTTTGAACGGTAAAGAAATAACAAAAATTAAACCCAAAAAGGGAGACTATTTGTTTATTACTTCAGGTGAAGTGAGGATTGAATCGATTGCTTCCGCAAAAAGAAAAACATTTTCTGTGGGATACTGCTGGACTCGAAAAGATTTTGATTTAATTGGTGAAATTTCTCTCTGTAACGGAAAATCCAGATCTGCAGCAAAGGCAGTAGCGCGGAAAGATTCGAACCTGATGCATTTCACTGGGGCCAGTCTTTTATCACTAGCACTGCAGGAACCTCCAATTGCCGCACAGTTTTTTGAGGGCCTGGTCTGTTTGCTTTCTGACCAGCTGGCCATTGCTGATAAGCGTCTGCAGGATCATTAATCAACCTCTGAAAGCAAATAAAAAACATACATTTAAGACTACTACTGCATTTTAGATTTAAACCCTGTCATCTCTCCAGGGAAATAGCTAAGTGATTATAATTAAGGTCTGATTGAGTTTTTCTAGTCGTTGAAATGCTGTATGCCGATTGACACTGATATGAAAATTTTAATTGTTGACGATTTTGCAGCAACTCGGAAAATTATTTTTAACACATTTGCTCAATTGGGCTTCAATAATACGGATGAGGAAGATGACGGTTTTTCTGCACTGGTTAGACTTAAGTCAGCTCTTTTTGATTTGGTTGTCATAGACTGGAAGATGTCAAAAATGAGTGGTATGGAACTACTGAAGCAAATTCGTGCAGATCCAAACCTCAAGCACATTCCTGTGTTAATGGTCAGCGAGGATGGTTTGCAGGAGAACATTGTTGCGGCCACCAAAGCAGGCTTGAATGCTTATATCATCAGGCCCTTTGAGGTAAAAACTTTTGCAGAAAAACTGGAAAAGATTTTCAACTAGCATTGAATCTCCTTTTTTTATCCTGTAGATGACAGGCCTGTTGATATTTTGGAGGGTTAGTAAAGAATACTGAAATTCCTGAAATTTTCGATTGTTCCAGGTATCTTTTCAATAGTTCTAACAAAGGCTGCGGGAGGTCCTTGATAGCACCATCGCACAAAATGTTCCATCGCAGGCTTCTCACCTTGTGCTGCTACAAAAACTGAGCCATCATGTTGATTTCTGACGAAACCGCTGATGCCCAGTGATTCTGCTTTGTGCTTAACAGAATAACGGTATCCAACTCCTTGAACTTTTCCTGAAATGACTAAATCAAAACGCTGTTCAGCGGACATTCTCCCCCGGACGCCCTAATTATACGCGCCTTTTTTCAAAAAGTTTTACTGCATTATTTTGTAGCAAGTTGGCACTATTTGCAATGGGCTGTTTCCACAGTCTGTTTATTCGATCGGCAAGCAGGTTGATGTCTTCAAGAATATCACAATTGGGGCTAACAGTATTCAATGTCTTGCGTTGCTGAAAGGTTATTGAAACAGCAGGATCGGAGAAAAGACATCCAAAAAAATCACATCTCAGCAATAAATTTTGATCGAGTGTATTTTCCAATGCAGGGAGTATATCTAATTCGTCTGGCATCTTACATTTGTTGAAAATAATCCTCGGTCTGTAACGAATCCAATTCTGTTCAGCATTTTGAGCGACATCACTGTCAATTGTGGAAATTTCATCCAACAAGCCCCGTACGGTCAGGACTTCTTCCATCACTGAGCGGTTATATGATTCCCTCAACTTTTCATTAAGGAATGTGTTTTTTGGCAGGGAACGCTCAATTACTCGAAAAGCAAAAAGTTTGAGGAAAGCCAGCATGTTCATCGTAGAAGTATGCTCTGGTGTAGTGATAATCATACCCAGCTGCGACATTCCAAAATAGTCTAATGTGTTATAAGTACTGCCACTCCCGAGGTCCAGAATAAGATATTCACAATCCAGTTGTTTCAGGTTGTAAATCAGACGCATTTTTTGAGCATGGTGCATATTGGCCAAAAACGGACTTCTGACATCACCAGCAAGAAGCTTGAGATTCTCTTCTTCTGTTGCAACCAGCAAATCTTTCAGTTCACCATAACGTGCACGTAAGAAATCTCCAATACCAGGATGATTGTTGTGTAAGCCCAGACAAGTATGCAGATTTGAACCTCCAAAATCCAAGTCGGCAACAACAACCTTTTTCCCAAGTTGAGCCAATGCAATGGCCAGATTTGCTGCTAGAAAGCTTTTGCCTACTCCACCTTTTCCACTTGCTATTGGTATAATTGTTCTGTCCATTGTTAATTCAGGTTTAGTTATCAATAGTACAAATCAAATTCGTGAGGTCTATTCACGACAGGATAACCAAGATAAAACATAAAAGCAAATAAAAGTATTTGCCATAAGTTTAAGCTGGTGTTGGTTTATCCAGCGTAATCTCAAAAAACACTACTTCCGGATGTGGATTATTGTAATACGGATCTGTTTCAACAAACCCAAGAGATCTATAGAGTTTCATTGCGTATTTCATGCTGCTCAAGGTGTCCAACTGCATTCTAACATAGCTTTTTTGACTGCCCTGCTGCACAATCTTTTCGGCCAAAAACCTGCCCAAACCAGTTCTACGAAAGGCTGGTTTCACGTAAAGCCTTTTCATTTCACATACATTTTGATTCAGAGGCCGTAAGCCCACACAGCCTACACATTCCAGCTCATCCCACGCAAGTAGGATGCAGCCGTCCGGTGAAGCATATTTCCCGGGCAGATTTTCCAGTTCCTCTTCAAAACCTTGAAAACTGAGACTGAATCCTAGAGAATCAGCATATTCTAAAAACAACTGTCTAGCTTTGTCAAAATCAATTGTACTTTCAGCGAAGTCTATGCGAATAGACATTGTTAAAACTATCTACAATTGGCACAAGAGAAAAGTTATATTAAATCCGGAAGGCAGTAAATCTCAGCATAGTATGAAACTGCTTCAGACACCGAAAAAAGTCTCTAAATTAGAAGCTGAATTAATAAAATTGTCAAAATTTATGTTTGTTTTAGTTCAGTTTTGTCAATTTTATGCAGTCCAAATATAATAGCTAATCCACCTAAAGAACAGCCGATGACAATCAGTAAATAAGGATACCATCCCCAAGTATGGTAAATGATGAGCGGGAAATAGCTGCCTAAGGATCCTCCACCGTAATATAAAGCGATATAAAGTCCGTTTGCAACACCACGTTGTGAATACGTATGCTGGTTTACGTATCCGGATAATGTGGAATGCATAAGGAAAAAACCGGTGCAAAATATAAAAACAGAACAAAATATGACGTACAAGTTAGTACTTGAGAGCATCAAAACCCCAAGGCCAAAAGCTGAAATTCCCAATATGGTACTGTTGACTTCACTTCCAAGTCTGGCACAGATTCTCTGTGCATTGAAAGAGACCAATACGCCCATCAAGTAACCCAGGTATGCAGAAGCAATCAGTGACTCTGACGCTAATGTCGATATTTCCTTGATTCGAAAAGGCAGAGCATTCAAAGCTGATGAAAAGCCGAAAAATACTATAAAAATAGTAAGATAAACTCGAAAATGTCGTGGGCGTCTGAACATTTCCCAAACTCCACCGATTGGTAAACGTGAACTCTGAACTGGTGTATCTTTTTTTAACAGCCAAAGTAGGGTCCAGGCGGCAAATAATCCTACAGTCCAGACCATAAAAGCGACTCTCCAATCAGAGAGATCTGAAATTAAACCTGTGAGAAACCTTCCTGCAAATCCGCCAATAATAGTTGCTGCAATGTAACTGCTGACCGACTTTTGTCTTCGATCTGCTGAAGAGTGATTGCTGATGTAGGTTACAATTGCAGTGAAAATGGCCGGCAGTAGCAATCCTTGGAGCAGACGGAATACAAGCATAATGCGGAAATCTGATACAAAGGCAAGTGACAATTCGGTAACTGCCAACATGCCGATAAACCAGTGAAGAATAGTACGTGCTGAAACATTATCAATTAAATATCCGTAAATAATTGGCATAAGTCCCAGTGGAAACAAGGTTAAGGAAATTAGCAAAGAAATTTCACTTCCTGAAACAGAAAACTCCTGAGCTAGTAATGGCAATATAGGTTGTGGTGTATAAAGTGTGCTAAAGGTTAGAACCGTTGTAAGCAGAAGAATAAATAATGATTTAACATTCATTGTAAAATGTTGTTTTATGTGTACTGATAATCAAGAAACCACTTTTAATTTTGCAGACATTCCAGTATAATCAAAGCTTAATTTTGAACAAATATTACAAAATAGATAGTTATTAAGGAAGATCTTTATGAGTAAAAAAGCAAAGCTAAAACCAGAAGTACATAAATACCAAGCAGAGATGCAGAAGCTTCTCGAAATATTGGTACATTCTCTTTACACAGAACGTGAAATTTTTCTTCGTGAACTTGTATCCAATGCCTCAGATGCCTTGAGCAAGGTTCAACTGACAACTCTG
This sequence comes from SAR324 cluster bacterium, assembly GCA_022448485.1. GTDB lineage: Bacteria > SAR324 > SAR324 > SAR324 > NAC60-12 > Arctic96AD-7. The sequence goes on along the minus strand of JAKUUI010000046.1, from coordinate 4,180 downwards.
ACAGAAGAAAAAGTTCTCAATAAAAACGCAGAGTTGCAGGTCACAATTACATTTGATGAAGATAAGCGGATGATTGTAATCGATGACTCAGGCTGCGGAATGACCAAGGACGAATTAGTTGAAAATTTGGGAACAATAGCTAATTCCGGAACGCTCAAATTTTTACAGCAGTCTCAAGCTGAGAACAAATCAGTAGAAAACCTGATCGGTCAATTTGGTGTTGGTTTCTACTCGGTTTTCATGGTAGCAGATCGTGTAGAATTAACCACCCGTTCCTGGCAGGTTGATGGTCAAGCCTGGCAATGGTCTTCTGAAGGAGGAGGGCAATACGAAATTATTCCAGTGGATTATGAAAAGCGCGGTACGCGCGTCACGGTGTTTCTCAAGGAAGATGCCAAGGAATTTTGCAGTGAGTGGCGGCTTGAATCGATTATAAAAAAATATTCGAACTATCTTCCTTTCCCGGTAAAAGTTAAGGATAAAACGATCAATCAGGTAAAAGCGATTTGGACGCAATCAAAATCTGAAGTAAAAGATGATGAATATAAGGAGTTCTACAAGCAAATCTCACATGGCCGGCAGGAGCCGTTTCATCATTTGCATTTTAATATTGATGCACCAATTCAGTATTATGCCCTGCTTTATTTTCCTGAGTCGGTAGGAAATGAAGTGCTTTACGCAAGAGAAAGCAAAGACATAGCACTATATGCGCAGAAGGTTTTGATCCAGCCGAGCAACACACATTTGCTTCCATCATATTTGCGTTTTGTTCAGGGAGTAGTTGATTCTGAGGACTTACCTCTGAATGTGTCACGTGAGAGCGTGCAAAAAAATGCATTGATCGAAAAGATTAATAATAGTTTAACTTTGCGCGTACTGAAAGAATTGCAGCTTATTGCAGATCAAAATGTAGAAAAATACGGTAAATTCTGGCAGCAGTATGGCACATTGCTCAAAGAAGGAGTTTCGTCTGACTTTAAGAACAAAAAAAGGTTGATGGACTTGCTGCGCTTTAATTCATCCATTTCCGAAGATTCTTCTATGGACGTAACGCTTAAAGATTATGTCAGTCGGATGCGTGAAGAACAAAAAGATATCTTCTACGTTACCGGAGGTTCACGCGAGGCAATTTTGCATAATCCAAATCTGGAATATTTTCGTAAGCAAGGTCTGGAAGTCTTGTTTCTGACAGATCATATTGATGATTTTATGGTTACAGATATGCGGGAATATGATGGGAAATCGTTAAAAAATATTTCCCAGGGAGATATTGATGGAATTAATGACAACGACATGTCAGCACCTGAATCCTCACTTTCCAAGGAAGAAAAGAGTGACATACTGGCTTTTTTCAAAAAACAGCTCAAGGACCGCGTAAATGATGTTACTGATTCAAAACGTCTGGTGGACAGCCCCTGTTCGTTGGTTACGCCAAAGGATGGAATGACTGCACAAATGGAAAAGATGATGAAAATGATGGACCAGAAATTTAAAGGAGAAAAGCGGAACCTTGAAGTCAATATGAGTCATCCCATTATTCAGAATCTTTCAGAAATTCTGCAGAAAAATAAAAAACATCCGTTCCTTATAGATTCGGTGGAGCAGCTCTACGATAATTCATTGTTAGTCGAAGGTCTGCTGGAAAATCCGGTACAGATTTTGTCTCGTTATCAGAAGTTTATAGAATCAGCAAGTTCGTATGAATTGGAGAAGCTCTCCTGAGTAGTATGATTGGGGCTTTCTGAATCTGTAAAAATTTTTTTGAAGAAAAGCAGGTCCAAGTAGCACGTCGGCCTGTTCAGATTATTTTTTTAATTGCATAATGTGTTGTTTGAAATTTCTTCCTCAATCTTCATGATGTTTTCTTCATATTCATGCAGCGCAGTTTCAATTTGTTCAGAGTAGCGGCGCAGTTTATGAAGCTGATTTAGATATTGCTCGATGGCATTATTGTGCGGCTGAGTTTCTGATGGTTGCTGTGCGCCTTTTTCAAGTAACACTTCACAATCATCTGTAAGATTGGCCAACTTATCCTTTATGGAGATGAGAAAAAAAGAGTCAGTGTCCTGGTAGGACAAGATAAGACTTGAATTCTCCGGATCATCCTCGTGCATTTTACTATGATCTTTCATATATTCAGATATTTCTTCCAGCAGTGTGTTGTAACGTTCAATCAGTGTATCACAGTCTTTACGGAAGATCTGAATATCTTTGGGTAGCTTGTAGGAGAGTGATTCTACAAACACTCTAAAATAATGGCGCAGGTTATGATTCAAAGTGTTTATCAAAGTCATCAGTCTTTTGGTGAGGAATTAATGATTAACCTGCAATTTAACTGGATTGGTATAATTTGTCAATCAGAGAAGTTACGTGATGCTCATATTTTTAATCAATTTATAAAGGAAAATAAATGGCGATATCAATGACAGGTTTTGGGGCTGCAGATACACAGTGGGAAACTTGGTCGTGTCAGGTGGAAATTCGCTCGGTTAATCAGAGATTTATGGATATTCGATGCCGCCTTCCTTTGGGTTTTCAAACTTTGGAACAGGATTTTAAAAAACAGATCAAAATGATTTGTTCACGAGGGAAAATTGACTGTTCTGTCAGATTGGAAAAAGGTGTTGGTGAAGAAAAACTGCAACTGAATCCGGAACGTGCTCAACGCTATAATGAGCTGTTGACTGAATTTGAATCTTTGTCCGGACGTAATTTAAGTGTTGCCGCCCAAGACTTGTCCAGCATAAATATCATTGAAGAAAACAAATCCGGTGAACCTCCGGAAGAGTGTGAAAAAGTGATTCGGGATTGTCTTTCGAAGGCGCTCGAAGGCTTCCAGCAAATGAAGGAACGTGAAGGGCAGGCCATGCAAAGTGACATTAAGCTGCGACTTTCCTCCTGCGCAAGCATTGTGAATACAATTGAAAAACTTTCTCAAGATGAACCGGGACTCTACAGAGAACGTCTTCAGGAACGGCTGTTCCGGCTGACAGACGGTACAGAAATAAATCCAGAGCGGCTGGAACAGGAAATTGCACTGCTTGCAGATCGTCTTGATATTAGTGAAGAAGTGGTACGCTTCAGGACCCACCTGGAACACATGGATGACATTTTATCTCAACGTGAAGTTGGAAAAAAAGCAGAATTTCTGATGCAGGAACTAAATCGTGAAATCAACACAATAGCTTCTAAAAGCAACCATGCAGGAATTAGTCAAGCCTCCGTTGAAATAAAAAGTGAGTTGGAAAAAATCAGAGAACAACTGCAAAATATCGAATAGTTTACTTATGAAAATTACACTAGCCGGTACTCCGGGCTCCGGGAAATCGACTTTACGTTCTTTGCTCGCTGAGCACTATAATTTGGAAGTCAGGGGTACTGGAGATTTTATGCGGAAAATATCCAAACAACATGGATATAATGACATTACCAAATTTTTAATCGAGTACGTTTCCAAGCATCCTGAAGTGGACTATCAAATAGACGAAGAGCAGAGACTTTTTGGAGAGCAAAATGAGGACTTTGTTTTGGATGCGCATTTGGGATTCCACTTTGTGCCGGACTCAATCCGGATCTGTCTGACCTGCAATTATGAGGAGTCTGCATATCGCATCTTGGCCGACAAAGAACGCACCACCGAAGCCGCAAAAACAATCAGTGACAGTATGGAGACCGGCAAAAAACGCTGGGAAACCATGCGGAAAAATTTTTTAAGTCTTTATAAAGTGGATCTTGATGATCCCTCAAACTTTGACTTGATGGTCGATACCACCTGTCTCTCATCAGCAGAAGTCTTTGAGAGGGTTTCGACTTTTATTGATGAGCAGACCACGAGTTTATGATAATTTCCAGAATACGCTAGATAATTTATCGTTTATCTCTGTAACGTTTTACTGTGGTTATTCTCGGAAATACCTCTTTCGCACCAGTAGCTCAATTGGATAGAGCAACTGACTTCTAATCAGTAGGTTACAGGTTCAAATCCTGTCTGGTGCGCCACAATATCAGTTACTTAGAAAGAATCTGTCTTTTATGATACCGCCTTGGTGTCCATATAGGTGTCCATCGTTCGGTGTTCATCTTTCTTTAAATCCAACCATTTCATCCCTAACATTTCTTCTTCGGTAACTAAATTATATCTCTGGAATGCAATATCAGTTTTGTGTCCAGATACTTTTTT
>JAKUUI010000045.1 GCA_022448485.1 SAR324 cluster bacterium | reverse complement strand
GACCATTCATTGTCCCAAGTGATGTTTTTTGCACCAATGAAGGATGGAAAGATCTCTTTCTGGAGAGTTCACCGCACGCTTTCCCAAGGGTTTAGCCTACCATTAATTTCAGACCAGCAATGAAAGCGCACTTTCTTACAAGACTTTATATTCTATTATCCGCAATTTATTATACTCTCAGCATCAGTTTTCTAGCAATTTTAGATGCTTCCCTAGGAAAGTTAACACGGAAAAAAGCAAATATACGGCTGCACTCGTGGGCTGGGCAATTACTTCAATTGGTAAGGGCCAGTTACCGGGTGAAGCACAATAAGCCTATTAAGTTGGTGCAAGGGCGCAGCTATATTTTAATGAGCAACCATCAAAGTTTTTATGACATTCCATTATTATTCATGACAATTCCGGATGGTAGCAGCTTACGCATGATTAGCAAAAAAGAGCTCTTCAGGGTTCCGATTTGGGGAAGGGGAATGAAAACCGCTGAGTTTATTTCGATTGACCGTTCGGATCATGACAAATCTGTAGAATCACTGGAAGTTGCCAAAGATAAAATGAAAAGCGGTATCATGATTTATGTTGCTCCTGAAGGTACCAGAAGCCGGGATGGCAAATTGAGAGAATTCAAAAAAGGCGGCTTTTTGCTCGCAATACAAACAGAATCGATAATCATTCCAATCGGCTTACGTGGAACAGAACGAGTAATGCCGCCGGACACATGGGACTTCAGTTTGGGACAAAAAATTGAGGCTCATGTTGGAACCCACATTGATGCTTCCAACTATAGCATTGAAGGATGTGACACTTTGATGCAGGAAGTCAGAGCTCAGATTCTTTCACTTTCGCAAAAACCGGAGTAAAAGGACCACTGAATACTTTATCAGTGCGGCTTTTGAAGTAAGAGCATACTCTAAATGTTTTAGGTTTTTGACTCATTTAAACGGATAACTAATGATTGTCGTCAGTTTTTCCGGATCTGTTTTACGCGGATCAGAAAGATAGATTTCATGATGCAGCCCATTGACTGTAAAACTGTTTACTTCAACGAACTTGAGCAATTTGTTGATTGATTCCGGTTCCCTCAAATATGGACTGATGTGCATGATTTGCACACATCTGTCTTCAATCATTTTTTCAACTGACAACCAGCCTCTCCAAACTCAACTATTCCCGGTTCCTTACCTGCTTTGTAGTACGACTTGTACTCTTTAATTAAATCTAACTTTGACACCTGAAACTCCTGTGTTCTGTAAAGCTAAAACGAATACAGCAGTTAAGAGTGCAGTTGGACGATAAATTCCCGTTCATGCCAAGCCAAGGGCCTGTTCGGCCTCTTTAAGGCTATCGCTTATTATTTTCAATGAAAGATCGATTTGCGTTTTGGTAATGATCAGCGGCGGAGTTAGTGTCAGGACATTCCCCATTGTAAGCTTGAATGACAATCCCTTACTAAGGCTGCGGTAAAGGACTTCTTCAGCCAAATCGTTTGCCGGTGTTTTATCTTCTTTATTGAGGACAAGTTCCACTCCGATCAGCAATCCGCGTCCACGAACATCTCCTATCGTAGAGTGTTCAGTTTTCAACAAATTGAGTCGCTCAAGCGCGTATTTCCCAAGAATAGCGGCGTTCTCAACTAAACCTTCCTGCTCGATGATTTCAATGGTAGTCAAAGCCGCTTTCGCGGTTACAGGGTTTTTCTCATGGGTGTAATGACCAAAGGCAAATTCACCAGCTACATCAAGTTCGGATTTGGCGAGAACTGCCGCAATTGGCAAAATTCCACCTCCAAGAGCTTTTCCTATGACTAGTATATCAGGTTCCACTGCATCATGTTCACACGCAAACATTCTGCCGGTCTTGCCAAGACCAGTTGGTATCTCATCAAAGATCAATAAAGCTCCGCTTTCATTGCAGGCTTGACGCACCATTTGCCAATATCCGGACGGAGGTATGTAAGGTACCGCTCTCACAGGTTCGGCAATGACGGCGGCCACATCCCCTTCCTTTTCCAGAACATAGCGTACGAAATTAGCACAGGTCGTCTTACAGATTTCAATTTGCGCTTCACCATTAAGATCAGGATAGCCATAAGGACAACGGTAACATGCAAAAGGGGCAACATGCTCTGTACCGGAAAGCAGTGGACCAATAACGTGTGATCGGAAGAGTTGTTCTCCGCCAACAGAAGCAGCTCCAAATCCTGCTCCATGGAATGCATCCCAAAATGAAATTGTTTTGTGCCGTCCAGTGGCCGCTCGTGCAATTTTCAACGCCACTTCTATTGCATCTGAACCCCCTGTCGTGAATAAGACCTTGGAAAGCTTGCCGGGAGCTATGGCAACCAGTTTCTTTGCAAGAGCAAGCGAGGATTCACAAGCGAATCGTCGCGGTGCAAAAGGCAAAGCATCCATTTGATCGGCAATCGCTTTTTTCAATTTGGGGTGCCCATAGCCTATGTGATGCACATTATTGCCGTGAAAATCCAGATAACGACGGCCATTTGTGTCTTCTATATAAGCTCCTTCGGCCCCGGCTACAACAGATAAGCATGGGCTGGAAACGGATTGACTAAGGAAGTAACGGGCATCCTCCTCAAGGATCGCCAGCGTTTCAGAGTTATGGGTGTTCTCCTCCCATTTTGCACGCTTATTTGATACATTGCTTTCTCCCTCAGAGGGCGCAGGCATCCGATTTTTTAAATTAATCATGGGTTGTTAATCTTGAGAAAGTTTGTGATGAAACCCTAACACTGAAATCATCTGCATGGTAAGGATTCAGGCTAAACTTATGTTTGAGACGAGAGAGATGAAACTACCGAGTTAGTTTCTGGGATTCGAGGGTGGACTACTACACCACATAAGATAAGCAACAAGTCCGGTCGTTTCATCATCTACTTTTCCCTATTCTCAAAACAAATTATTGGTTTTCGATTCAGAATAGATAAGCACAATCTTCAAGGCACCCAAACAAAAATACCAATTCGCTCCACAACTAGAGTATTGCAGATAACATAAATAAGTATTCCGTAGCCCTATTTTTCAAAGCAAATTATTACCACAAAAAAGCGCTTGCTTTTTTTCCTATTATCTCCCCATCAAACACAAGTTTTGCGTAAGAACCAGATACCCCTGCACAAATATGTAACGGCAGCAAGTGCTCCTCTCTTGGTTGACAATACCTTGCAAAAGGTGCATTACTCCACTCAATCAGTCTCCTTTCCCGTACACTTGGTGAAAAATTTATATTTGTACAAGTATCAATAAGCCACTGTTCAAATTCCTCATTCATTAGGTCAGGCATACCAGTGTTTTGAGATATTAAGGCCTGAATGTTATGAAATGAAAAACCTGATCCGACGATTAGTATGTTTTCATTTCTCAATTCTGACAATGCCTTCCCGATTTTGATATGAGATTCAGGATCTAAATTGTTTAAAAGTGATAACTGGACACAAGGAATCTTTGCTTCTGGATACATGATTTTTAATGGAACAAACACACCATGATCAAAACCACGATGGTCATCCAATTTAGTTTCGAAGCCACTCTCCTGCAATAAATTATATATCCTATTTGCAAAAACTGGATCACCAAGTACCGGGTATTCAACTTCATACGCTTCATCCGGGAAACCATAATAATCATATATTAATGATGGTGTTCTCCCGCTTGTTATTGTTACTTTGTCCTCTTCCCAGTGTGCGCTGATAATCAGGATTGTTGATGGTACACCAAGGGTTGGTGTTATTTCTTTTAGAAAGTTTACCAAAGTCTGATGATTTTCGTCTCTAAGCAAGGGCAAAGGGCCCCCACCATGAGGAATAAACAAAACAGGACTAAGTTGATTACTAATTTGCATTTCATCTTTATCTGATTTATGTCTTTAAGTCCTGACGTTGACTGACAATAGCCAACCAAGGTTGCTGGTCTCGTGGCTTTCCAGAAGGACGATAGAAGTGATCAATTATTATGAAACCGGATTGCTTCAGGTAAAATTCACTGGCCTCTAATTCCATGTAATGGCCATAGCGCTGTCCCTGCCATCCCTCTGCATCACCTCTTGGATTCGATGAAAATAAAATTCCCCCGTTTCTCAAAGCACAGTGTAATTCTCCTAAAACCCTAGGGAGCTCTTGACTAGGAACGTGAAACAATGAAGCATTGGCAAAAACTCCATCTAAGCTGTGATCTTCCAAATCTAGGCTTAGAAACTGCTGATTTAGAGTAGGACAACTGCTTTGTTGAAATGCTATTTTGCAAAATTCTTTACTGCCATCCAAACCTATTGGCTTATGGCCTAAAGATTTAAACACACAAATATCTCGGCCTGGGCCACAACCAAGATCAAGAATATCGAGAGATTTTTCTTTGGGAAGAGCTCTTAAAAAGGCCTCAATATTTTGGCTGACATCGTGGTCTTGTGTACCCACACGAAAAGATTCAGCATTATTCTCATAATGATCAATGGTGCTTTTTTCAATTTCAGCGAGATCGAAGTGCGATTTTTTTATCGACATAGATAAATTTCACTATTTCACTTCCGTTCGATACTAATTACCGTTAGTGGGATTGACTCATAAGGATCAACAATTTCAATGATTATTCTTCGATGAGCTTGATTATTCTAATACAAATCTAGAAATGTGGGAAAAATGGAAGCGTTTTGTTTATTAATGACTTGTAATTATAATTACTTAGTAGTCAAATCTCTAAAAAATTAAGTTTTACTACAAAAGTTCATGATCTGCTTTAGCTGCAAAGATAAAATCACTTTCTGTCAATCCATCAATTTTGTGAGTCCAAATTGTCAATCTCACTTTCCCCCATGCTAAAAAAATATCAGGATGATGGCCTTGATTTTCAGCCATTTCTCCCACTTTATTTGTAAAATCAAGTGCTTCTCTAAAATTTCCAAACAAATATTCTTTTTCTAAATGATGTTCTTTGATTATCTTCCAACCATTTCCTAATTTTTCCAGCAAAGCTTCCAGTTCTTCTCCTTTTAAAGGAGGAACACCACCTTTGCACGGAATACACGTTCCTTTCGCTAATTCATTCATTTTGATTCTCCATTAATAATTTTATGATTTTAAGTGAAATTTTGTGGAGTTCATTTCTTTCTCCGTAAAATTATATCATTATGTATTTGCAATGAAAAATTGAACTTGTCAGGCTCATTATGTTTTCTTCAAATAAGCTGATATATGTTTCTCTACAGAGTGTGTTGGTTTTTGTTATTGGTAAAAGTCTTTTAACAGTGAGAAAAAGTTGTTCTGCATTCTCTTAAATACAAGAAAATGCTTTGTTCAAAATATGGTTCCTGGCAGTTTAATTGGAGCGAAGTTTGAAACGTTGAATTTTTCCTGTAGCGGTCTTTGGCAGTTCTTCCGAGAATTTGAACCAGCGCGGATATTTGTATGGAGCCAGTCCGGTTTTGCAGTGTTCCAACAATTCACACTCAGTGATATCAGATGCATCAGAGGCTCTTTTTAGTACCACATGTGCCTCCGGTTTGATCATTCCGAAATCATCTGCACGTCCTACAACAGCTGCTTCCAGTACTTTTTGGTGCTCCACCAGTTTGGCTTCTATTTCAAAAGGAGAACACCAGATACCACCTACTTTCATCATATCATCGCTTCTTCCCCCGTAGATGAAATAACCGTCTTTTTCCTGTCGGTAAGTGTCCCCAGTATTGAGCCAGCCATCAACGATGGTCGCTGAGGTTTTTTCTGGATTTTTCCAATAATACTTGCAAACAGAATCACCCTGAATCAGCAAACGTCCCTCTTCCCCTTGGGAGACTTCTTTGTTGTTTTCATCCACAATTTTTGCTTTGTATCCAGGGACCACCCGACCGCTGCTTCCGGCCTTGATGTCGTCAGCACGATTAGAGATGAAAATGTGCAGAGCTTCAGTGGAGCCTATACCATCCAAAATGTATGTCCCCGTGTACTTTTTCCAGCGCCGAAAAATATCAGCAGGCAATGCTTCTCCTGCAGAAACAGAAATGCGCAGTGAGGAAAAATCAGGACTAGAAGATTCAAGTTCCTTTAATTGAGCAACGAAAAGTGTGGGTACGCCAAAATAAAGAGTTGGTTTGAATTTCTCAATCACCTCAAAAGTTTTATCTGGTGTAGGACGAGCAGGGAACAAAACACACGATGCTCCGGACCACAACGGAAAGGTCATCCCGTTACCTAATCCATATGCAAAAAAAAGTTTTGCTGCAGAAAAACAAACATCATCTTCAAGTATTCCAAGGGTATCTTTGCCGTAATATTGACTGGTAACCACCATATCACGATGGCTATGAACCGCACCTTTCGGTTTCCCTGTTGTTCCAGAGGAGTAAAGCCAGAAACAGTCATCAGTCGCCTTTGCAGGAGCAGCTTCGAGTGACGAGCTGGCTGAATGCATCTGATCCAAAAAGCATCCCGATTTGCCCTCGGTAAGCAAAGTATATTCAGGTTTTTTAGACATTTGTCCCAAAGCTGGCTCGAGTTCCCCCATGAATTCAGGAGAATAGACTACACCAACACTTCCGGAATCCTCTATCATGAAGGCATAATCTTTGGATCGCAAAAGCGTGTTGAGCGGAATCGGAACAATCCCGGCTTTAATCGCTCCCCAAAACAAATAGAAAAATTCAGGCGCGTCCTTTATAATCATCAATATTCGATCTCCGGAACTCATCCCCATATTCTTGAGAACATTGCCGGACTGATTAACTCGCTCAGCCAATTGTTCGTAAGTCACTTTTTCGCCGCCCGTTGTATGAATGATGATTTTGTCTTTTCGACCTTCCTCCAAGTGCCGGTCAATGAACGGAACAGCCACATTAAACACCTCAGCAAATTCAATTTTGGCCGGGTTGATGCTGGTATCGATAGAGATTGTATTGTTTTCCATCTTTCATTTTTTTAATTAAAAAGTACAAATTCAAATTCAAACGGTTGGCGATTGATTCTACCTTTTGGTGGAGAAATCCACCCGGCGATTTTCCCGGGTTCTGTGACTGGCTGCATCAAGGATTGGACATATTCTCGGTCCTCTTGAGTTGGAAGCCACTCTGCATGACTTTTATCCCAATCAGTTTGTGTGATAATTTTGCCTGCAGGATCAGTTTGAATTTCAGAAAATTGTCCTATTCTACGATTAAAAGCACGGTGCGGAAGTTTCAAACAATAATCAATTCCTGCCTCCTCAATAATTTTGTTCCAGCGCCGAACCCCTAAATCACAATCAGCTATGTAGTCATCACGCAAACGCTCATTAACTGCATTCAGGGCAGGAACCTCTACATTAACAATTTTATCACCGCTCAACTCCAAGATGGGATAACTTGAATCATGAAGCAAATGATCATCGTCAATTTTCGTTTCACTTAAACGACCTTTGATCCCAGTGTTGTAATAAGTAGCAGCGTTGGTAGAGAGCTCTTGTCCAAATAAATCAGTAGAAATACTAAAATGGAAATTCAGGTATTTTTGTAGCGTCGGTAAATCTATACCTCCATTTTTCCGAACATCATCATTATTGTGCTCATTCATTAAATCACAGGTTCTTTGAACAATGCGCCCCACACCGCTTTCCCCTACAAACATATGGTGAGCCTCTTCTGTAAGCATAAAACGACATGAACGAGACAATGGGTCAAATCCGGATTCTGCCAGTGAACCTAACTGAAATTTTCCATCGCGATCAGTAAAATATGTGAACATGAAAAATGAGAGCCAGTCCGGGGTTTTTTCATTGAAGGCTCCCAGGATCCTAGGTTTGTCCGCATCTCCGGAATGCCTTTCCAACATGGCATCTGCTTCTTCTCGTCCATCCCGTCCAAAATACGCCTGAAGCAAATAAACCATAGCCCACAAATGACGACCCTCTTCAACATTGACTTGGAAAAGATTGCGCAAATCGTAAAGCGAAGGACAGTTTTTGCCTAAGTACCTTTGCTGTTCTACTGACGCAGGTTCCGTGTCGCCCTGAGTGACAATCAGGCGACGTAGTTCTGAACGGTATTCGCCTGGGACCACCTGCCAGGCTGGCTGTCCTTTGTGAATACCAAAATCAATGGTTCGGGTGGGATCAGAAGGTGTTAGGAAAATTCCCCAGCGATATTCTGGCATTTTGACATAATCGAAATGAGCCCAGCCATCCTTTTCAACGCTGATCGCAGTACGGAGATAAACTTCGTGCTCTTTGCTTGTCTCTGGACCAAGTTTATTCCACCAGTTTAAATATTCTGGTTGCCAGCGTTCCAAGGCACGTTGAAGACGACGATCACCGTTTAAGTTTACATTGTTCGGAATCTTTTGGTTATAATCAATGATCATACAATCTTTTGTAATTATGTTCTGGAATAATATCTTTGGATTTACAAATGTTCGTTAAACACGTTTTTTATCATAGTTGGATAGTTTCCCAGTTCCAAAAAGTTTAAGTGCACCTTGCTCTCCCACGGCATTCGGGCGCTGAAAAATCCAGTTTTGCCATGCGGTCAGTCGACCGAAGATTTTTGTTTCCAGAGTTTCTGGGCCGGCAAATCTAAGTGAAGCTTCCATTCCGGTGAGCGCATCTGGTGAAAAGCTGGTGCGCTCTTCAATGGAAATTCGTACTTCATCTTCCCAGTCTATATAGTCTGGAATAAAAGTCACCATCCCTAATTCATCTGCAGCAGTAGCATCAAGATCTTTGCCAATATTTTTATAAATATTTTCTACAAATTTCGGCTCATTGAGAAATCTGGTTTGTAGACGAGTCAAACCGTTACACATAGGCAAAGGGCCAAAATTCATTTCAGTAGTACGCAACAAAGCTGGATCTTCTACACTATTTTCAAATGTTCCGTCTAGCATGTAACTTCTGTCTGAGGCTAAGGCTAATTCTAGCAAAGTACCGGTGAAACAACTGCCAGGTTCAATTAGTGTGACCAAACTCCGTGATGCCAGATCGAGGCGTTTAAAAACTCGCTTTAGATTGAGGATTATTTCACGTACCAACCAGTGATCCTGATGTTTTATCAATGTTTGATCGACAGCAGCGACTTGATCTGAATTCCCCTGAGTGTGAAAAACCCAGATACCAAGTTCAAGTTCGTTAAAAGACAAATGCATGATAGCATCGTCCAATTCACGAGCCATAGCTAGAGGCCAGTATTTTGCTCCAGCGGCTTGAATACTATCTGTATCGATTGGTAAATCCTCAGCAGGAACGTGAACTGTAAAATTCACGATTCCAGATTCACGCTTGTATTCGACAGTTAAGTGTTCGTAAATTATCCTCTCCCCTTCGATTTTTCTTTTAAGTGGAGTCAGATTGATTCCTTCTGCATCTAATGGACGCGAAGAGCGTACAGAAAATTCCTGAGCTCGTTCCTGAACCGTTTGAGCAAATTTAGAACGTGGAACCAATTCGTCAATCAATTTCCATTTCACAGCACGTTTACCACGGATTCCTTCAGAGACCGTGCAAAAAAAATCTGCATGATCACGACGCACTTTGCGTTTATCAACTATCCGAGTAAGCCCACCCGTTCCTGGAAGTACGGCTAAAAGTGGTACTTCCGGTAATGAAACCGTACTGGAACTGTCATCGACAAGCATGATATAATCAGTCGCAAGAGCTAGTTCGTATCCACCTCCAGCCGCGGTTCCGTTAATGGCAGTGATGTAGGTTTGCCCAGAAAATTTGCTTGCATCCTCAATTGAAATTCGGGTTTCGTTAGTAAATTTACAAAAATTCACTTTGTGGGCGTGAGTTGACAGTCCCAGCATTGTAATATTTGCTCCTGCGCAAAAGACATTTTCCATAGATGAAGTGAGAATTACGGTTCTTACTTCTGGATGTTCAAAGCGCAGACGCTGGACTGCGTCGTGTAACTCAATATCTACTCCCAAGTCATAAGAGTTAAGTTTCAATTTGTATCCTGGATTCAGACCACCGTCTTCGTTAACATTTAACTTTAAAGTTGCTATTGAGTTTTCAAAATCAAGGGTCCAGTGTTTATACTTGTCCGGATGAGTGTTAAATTCAATCATTCTGTAAAATGTCCCATAAAATACTGAATTACTTATTTATAAACACAAGATACATAGTAGTTTGTGGAGAGTCAAGTTTGAATGTTCAAGTTATTTAGTAATGAAAAATTAAATAAGATAGTTGAAAGTAAGAATCTAGATGAAACTGTAATCTGCCAGATTCTTTCGCAAATTATTGTAAAAATTGATATAATTACTATTTAAACTTTGAATTCAATTAGGATTGATGCATTTCTCAAAATTATGCTTTATCGTACGTAATATGACCCACCATCTACTTTGTAACTAACGAAATGGCCATTTTGTCTGAGCCTGTTCCATCTCTGAATTCTGAAACTTTCGATGCAAAAGTATTTAACGAAGTTCAGGAACCAGCAAAAAAGCGAGTATCTTTTCATACACTTGGTTGCCGCTTAAATCAATCTGAAACAGGAGTTTTGTCCCGTAGCTTTGAGCAGCAGGGTTATTCTGTTGTTCCGGAAACGTCTCAGGCAGAAGTCTGTGTGCTCAATACATGTACGGTCACAGAACATAGTGATGCCAAAAACCGTCAAGTTATCCGGACACTGCACCGTAAAAACCCTGAAGCAATTATCGCGGTAGTAGGCTGTTATGCTCAAATCGATCCGGAAACTATTGCGAGTATCGAGGGGGTTCGTCTGGTCATCGGTAGTGAAGAAAAAATGCGGATCACAGATTATTTGGCTCAAGCCTTTACTCAATACACACCTTTAATAATCCACCCTAAAATAAGCAAAGACACATTCACTGCGCCAGTAATTCCACACTCCTTAGCTTTTCTAGCCAAAAACCAAGACAAACAGATAAAAACAGTAGAGCGTGACTCGGTTTCCACAAACTCAGAGCTTCAGTACCCTGATGCCTCAGTAACCAGGGAAAAAACTCGTGCTTCGTTAAAAATACAAGACGGCTGTGATTTCATGTGTTCATTCTGTATCATACCATTTGCAAGAGGCCGTTCCCGTCACCGGGATTTTTCAAATTTACAGGAAGAAGCCAGAATGCTCGTTCAAGAGGGAGCCCAGGAAATTGTGATTACCGGTGTGAACGTGGGCACTTATAAAACAAGAGAACTAACTATTGTGGATGTAGTTGATTTCCTCAACACTCTTCCGGGACTGGCTCGCATTCGGATCAGTTCTATTGAACCAACCACAGTTCCGGAAACACTTTTTCAATATATGTCTGATCCACAACATAAATTGGTTCCATTTTTACACCTGCCTTTACAATCCGGTTCTGATGCTGTTTTGCAAAAAATGAAGCGCTGCTATTCTACCGCAGAATATGTGGATGAAATTCAGATGGCTTTTGAGACTGTTCCTGATTTGTGCATCGGTACAGATTTGATGGTCGGATTCCCCGAAGAAAGTGAAGCTGAATTTGAAAGCACACTGAAATTACTGGAAAAACTGCCGCTTGCATATTTTCACGTTTTCCCGTTTTCTGCCCGTAAAGGAACCCCGGCATTCAAAAAAAAAGAGCAAGTTCCTCCACCCATCAAACTACTACGCGGTAAAAAGCTGCGGTCTTTAAGTTCAAAAAAACGTCGTGACTTTCATCAAAGATTTTTAGGCCAAACCCGGAAAGTACTTTGGGAATCACGGAAACCAGACGGAACAATCAGCGGCTACACAGATAATTATATTCGTGTAGATCTGGATGATACAACGGGCTCTGCTTTGCGAAACCAGATTCTGCCTACTCGTTTAACGAGGCTTCTAGCGCAATCGATGGCTGGAAAAATAATTTTGGATGCTTAGCGCTGAATGTTAAGTTTTGAGTTTATTTTAATTGCGAAATCAAAATATCAGTGCTCGCCTGTGAAATTCCACAGTCTAAAATGACCATGAAAACATATTTATACCCATCAGTAAAAATCTGCGGAAAAACATCGAAAAATAGAATTTGAAAATGCTGACAATTGTAAGTTGGAATATTCAGTACGGTAAAGGCATTGACGGCCGCATCGATTTAACACGAATTGCCCGAGAAGTACACAGTGACGGATTGCCGGATTTGCTCTGTTTGCAAGAAGTTTCCAGAAACTATCCTGCCACTGACAACGGGAGCGACCAAGTAGCAGAACTACAGATTTTGTTTCCGGAATACGAGTCTTTTTTCGGAGCATCACACGATCGTTCCGGAGGAAGAGACGGAGGGCGGCGACAGTTTGGGAATTTGGTACTAACTCGCCGCTCACCAACTCAGGTACTGCACCATTTACTTCCCTCGCCAGCCGATTCAAACGCAAAATTTATGTACAGGCAATCTACTGAAATGGTGTTCCCCACAAATTCCGGGGGACTTCGGATCATGAATACTCACCTCGAATTTTTCTCTGAAAAACAGCAGCAGGCACAAGTGCAACGTATACGCGAATTACATCAAGAAGCCTGCGCTCAATTTCGTGAACCAGGAATTGACCTACCCAATACCCCATTTGAGTTGCTGGAGCGTCCAGAAAAAATGATAATTTGCGGCGACTTCAACTTTACACCAGACAGTGAATCATATAAGCAAATGACTGCACCAATTCCCGGAAAAACTCCGGATTTGATTGACGCTTGGAATACGGTACATCCGGATGCATCCAGGGTTCCAACTTGCGGTGTGTTTGATCACAAGCAATGGAAAAAAGGTCCACATTGCCGTGATTATTTTTTTCTCAGTCAAAATCTATCTCAGCGGATACAGGAAGTTTCAGTCAATATCAAAACAGATGCCTCTGATCACCAGCCGATTCGCTTAATTTTAGAGGTTTGAGATGTCGCGCTGGATATTCATTCTGTTGACAACAGTGATTATTGGCTGCTCCAGTACAACATCGCTCCGGGATACGCCTCCTCGCTCAAGCAGGAACTATTACGTCTCTTGTCCGCCAAATGTTTTTTACTGTTACCGCAAATCTGATCTGATCTGTTATCGTGGTTATCGTGTTTTAACAGTTTCTCCCTGGGAAGAAAATCCGGAAATGGTCATTGAATGCAAATAAAAATACAATGCAAACCAGCTCTTGTATGCAGCACATTGATTGAAGGAAAAAGGCAGTAAAATTATGGTGTGCGGTTTGCACAACACTCGATAGGAAATAAATTATAGAATATTTTTCCCATTGGGCTTGCAAATTATAAGTAAGCTACTTAAACTCAAAAATTGTCTTTTAAGCATTGTAGAAAGTTGTCTCGTTGCTTTCTTATTAACTCTATTTAGGACAAACCACTTTGAGTAAATCACCTTTTATGATTTTCTTAAGGTCTCCAGTTAAACATGTCTAATATCAGCCCGTATACGCGGGTAATTGCTGATTGTTTGGAGTCAATCTCCGACGCCAAACCGGGTGAATCCGACTACGAAGTGAGGCAGGCGACGCAACTCCTGATTAATATGCTGCAGGGCAGGATGCTGGAGCACATCAAACAGCGGGTTAGCAGCTATTACAAAATAGAACCAGAAGCATTGACAGAAGAATTCTCTGTTTCATTGATTGAGGTTTTTGCGGAAATCTTTGGTCTGTTTCGAAATAAATTTGAAGAAATGCCCTGGCTGGTAAAAGAGATAGCAAAACGAATAGTGGAAACTGAAACGAGAAATGGCTCAAAAACAGAAAGGCGCATTAACCAACTTTACCTTTCCATTTTCTGCAAATATTTCGAATATAAAAATATCGAAAAAATTATCTCTACCCTGCAAACAGACCCGCGCATCCAGCATGCAATTATCGCTGCAATCCCCGTTGCCGCGCAAACTCGGCCAGAACTCAGCCAGGCTTATGCGAGAAGCTAAACAAAGTTAACAGCTGGCCCTGAAAAAAATTTCAATTTAGCTCATAACGATCACCAAGTACATTCCTGTATGCAGGCAGCCGCTGTATGCACAGACGTTTGCGCGAAAAAAAACTCAGACTTGCCATAAAGATTCCCGCATCTTTTCGCCGATTTCAGCAGGAGTTTTGACCACATGAATTCCGGCATTTTGGAGTGCACTCATTTTTTCTTCTGCTGTGCCATGTCCGCCTGAGATAATTGCGCCAGCGTGTCCCATACGACGGCCCGGAGGTGCAGTTTGTCCAGCAATAAAACTGACAATAGGCTTAGTCACGTTTTCTTTGACAAATTCCGCAGCCTGTTCTTCTGCATCACCTCCGATTTCACCTATCATGACGATGGCTTCGGTTTGCGGATCTTCCTGGAACAGTTTGAGGCAGTCGATAAAGTTGGTGCCATTCACAGGATCTCCACCAATGCCTATACAAGTCGATTGGCCCAGGCCGACACGGGTAATCTGGCCGACTGCTTCATAAGTCAGAGTTCCGGAACGTGAAACAATGCCTACAGAACCTGTTCTGTGAATTGGACCGGGCATGATGCCAATTTTACTTTGCCCCGGAGTGATGATGCCCGGACAGTTTGGCCCAATCAAGCGTGATCCTTTTTGACGTACAAAAGAGACTGCAGTCACCATATCCACCACTGGAACTCCCTCTGTTATTGCAACGATCAAAGGTATTTCCGCATCTGCAGCTTCCATGATAGCATCTGCTGCAAAAGCCGGCGGAACAAGAATCATTGAAGCATTAGCGGCAGTTGTTTTAACTGCTTCCTGCACCGTATTAAAAATTGGCACACCTTCAAAATCTTGCCCTCCTTTTCCTGGGGTAACTCCAGCCACTACGTTGGTTCCGTAATCTCTGCAACCGCGAGTGTGAAGCATTCCCTGTGAACCAGTAATACCTTGTATAAGAAGTTTTGTATTTTTGCCGATAAGAACAGACATGATTTCCTGTTTATATTATGTGTAGAAAAAAATTCCTGAGCACGCAGTATAAAAGACTTGGTCCGATGAATCAAGATTTCAAGAAATCAAATCATGTTTTTATGGAGGGGAAATAAGCAGGCTTGAACTCTTCTTTGCGGATTCCGTATTTGCTAAGAAGTTTATGAAGTTGTCTGGTTGTGATGCCCGCTGTCTCAGACGCACGATTAACACGTCCCTGATGCTTGGCCATCAATTCCTTGAGATACTGACGTTCTAGGTGTTCCAGACTTTGACGACGAATTTCCGCCAGAGGCTGGGTAATGTCCATCACAACTTCTGCAGTGTTGTTTACATCAGCAAACAGTTCCTGAGGAAAGCTTTCAGGCCTGAGAACGGATGTTGTTTCGAGAATATAAGCACGTTCAATAACGTTTTCCAATTCCCTGATATTTCCCGGCCAAGAATATTCCTGAAGGGCCTTGACCACAACCGGATCGGCTTCCTGTATTTCTTTATAATAAAGCTTGTTGAACCAGTCAATCAGATAATTAACCCAATCCGGAATGTCTTCAGAACGTTGCTGCAGGGAGGGAATTTCAAGGGGAAAGACACTGAGTCGATAATAAAGATCTTTGCGGAAAAGACCTTCATCACACAGTTGCTGCAAGTCTGAGTTGGAAGCAGCAATCACGCGGACATCTGCTTCAATTGGAGATTCTCCGCCAACACGCTGAAAAACACGTTCCTGCAAAACCTGCAGCAGTTTAACCTGCATGGTTTCGGAAATAGTATTAATCTCATCCAGAAAAATGGTTCCTTTCTGTGCATTATCAAAACGTCCGAGTTTACGCTTAGATGCACCAGTAAAGGCCCCTTTTTCATAACCAAACAACTCACTTTCAACCAGTGTTTCCGGCAATGCTCCACAATGCACATGCACAAATGCTTCATCTTTGCGGCTACTATGCTGGTGGATAAGCTTTGCCACCATGCCCTTGCCGACTCCAGTGTCTCCTAGGAGCAGTACTGTAGTTTTAGTGGGAGCCACAGATTTGACCTTTTCATAGGTCTGAAGCATTTTGGGACTTCTTGTATGAACTTCTTTCCGTACATCCGGATTCCAAAATTCATCCTGTACTGGCCCCATTTCTGTCAGTGGACGTCTATTATCAATAGATTCAAACTCGCCCGTCTTCATCTGCATTTATTTTTCCAGCAGTGTTAATTGTCAAGAAATAACTTCAGAGAGAGCCTCATTCTCAGCAACTACCCAGCCAAGTCCCAGGGATTCCATTTTATTTAGAGACGGATGTCCGGTCTCCACATTCCAGTCGCACAGCCGATAGTAATCTTTAAGCGCCGTTTCCCACTCTTTTTCATCTAAAACATAACCATCAGACCTTCCGCCTTCAAGTGGACGTTTGAACATCTTTTTAGGTAGTGTGTCTGATTCCCGGCCTATTCCTTCTCGTGAATTAAAAGCCCGCAGCATATTGAGGCGACGTTCACCGACAGCCAATATTTCTGTTATATCTGTATCCCAACCTGTAACTGCGTTGACTACCTCAACTAGTTTATCGGCATCATAAAGTTGAAAAGAAGCTCCAAATATAAAAGCGCATACGGAGAGACTGTCAACGGCACTGCTTAAATGCTGAGTAACCATAGCA